>DAOWIJ010000093.1 GCA_030640955.1 Fidelibacterota bacterium | reverse complement strand
GGCCACCGGCCCCTGAAAATCAGGAGTATCCAAAGCCACGGCCAGGCGGTTAACGAGGTGAGCACCGGTGATCGCGCCGCCCTCAATGTGGGCAATATATCCACGGATGAGATTTCCCGGGGCGAGCAGTTGGCGGCTCCCGGCCATGTGACTGAGTCAAAAACGATTGGCGTGGAAATCAGTCTGCTGCCGGAATCGCCGGCGCTGCCCAATAACCATCCCGTGAGATTGAACCTGGGCACCGCGGAAGTAATGGGCCGCGTCAAGCTCCCGGGCCGGGCAGAGCTAAAACCTGGTGAGAGCGCACCGGCAATACTGGATCTGGCTGTTCCAATCCCGGTGCTGCACGGTGATGCCCTGATCCTCAGGAGCTTCTCGCCCGTGACTACCATTGGTGGTGGCCGGGTGGTTGATGTGGAGCTGCCCCGCCAGTGGAAACGGCAACGGGACTGGGTTTCGCACCTGGTTGGATTACCCGAATCGGAGCGCGTGCAGGAAATGATCGGAGCTGCCGGGACACGGCCTTTGCGACTCAAGGCGCTGGGTGCCCGCCTGGGTCTGGTGGGGCGGCAATTGGAGAGTCGACTGACAGAGAATATCGTGCGCCTGGGTCCCGGCAATAATCCCTGGTTGCTGGCCAACAATCAGCTCGATAATATTATTGAACAGGTTGAGGCCGCGTTGAAAGAGCATCATAGGGAGCATCCCTACCAGAAAGGCGCCAATCGTGAGTTTCTTCGGCAGCGTCTCGACTCCGATGATAAATTCATGGACGTATTGGCTCCTGAACTTGTGGATCGAAAGGTTATTGCCGTTGATGGTGATATATGGCATTCACCCGGATTCAAGGTCAATTTAAGCGCTGAAGATACGGCCCTGATGGATCGCCTTGAGCAGCTGGCCGAGGCCCAGCGCTTCGATATTGACTATCTTGAGAACTGGGCGGATGAGCTGGGAACGTCGAGTGAAAGAATCAAGTTACTGGCTAGGATAGGAGAGAGCCGGGGCAGCCTGGTCCGGGTTGCGCCGCGTCTGATAGTCCACCGGAGTTATATTGATCGATTGATTGCGGCGGTGCGGGACCATTTCAAGGATCACCGGGAGCTCACGGTGGCCGACCTGAAGAACATGACCGGGACCTCACGAAAATTGGCCGTACCATTCCTGGAATACCTGGATCGAAAGGGAATTACCCTTCGTATTGGGGATAAGCGGGTGAAGCCAGATGGCTAAAGGGAAGAGACAGGAAAAACCGGCCAGAACCGCGGTAATGCAGCAGTATTTCGAGGCCAAGGAAGCCTACCCTGGATGCCTGATCCTGTTCCGTATGGGTGACTTCTATGAGACGTTTGAGGAGGACGCCAAAACCGCCGCCGATATTCTCGGTATTGCCCTTACCAAGCGCTCCAATAAGGGCCGGGCCCAGGACAAAGGTCCCGCCTCCGATATACCGCTGGCGGGCTTTCCCTTCCACGCACTGGATGCGCACCTGCACAAACTGATCAGGGCAGGTCTGAAGGTGGCCATCTGCGAACAGGTGGAGGACCCCAAGCTGGCTAAGGGCATTGTCAAGCGGGCGGTGGTGGAGGTGGTCACCCCCGGTACGGCCATGGAGGAGCGGTTTCTCGACCGGGACGCAAGCAACTACCTGGCCTGCGTTGTGAGGGACGGAGAAGTAGCGGGATTGGCCCTACTGGAGAATTCCACCGGCGAATTCTTTATCGAGGAGCTGGCCGTGAACAGGCTCCGGGAACGCTTCAACCGCTACCAACCGGCGGAAGTGCTGGTGGCCGAAGGCGAAGCTGAGCAGAATCGCCTGCTTGGCAACTATCAGGGTATGGTTACGCCTTACCAGGACTGGCTGGCCGACCTGGAAAACGCCAACCACGAACTGACGGAACACTTCGGCACGGTTACGTTGAAAGGTTTTGGCGTCGATGATCTTCCGCTGGGTGTGGCCGCCGCCGGTGTGGCGCTCCACTATGTTCACCGGAACAGTCCGGGCACGCAAGTGCATATTTCATCGTTGAGGAAGGTGAGTGATGAGAAGTTCATGGGGTTGGATGCCTTTACGGTGCGCAATCTGGAGCTGTTCAAATCATTGGCAACGCAGGGTACCCACGGAACGTTGATCAGTGTTATCGACGCCACTTGCACTGCCCAGGGAGCACGCCTGCTCAAGCATTGGCTGAAAGGGCCGCTGAACGACAAAGCAGCCATTGAAGAACGGCTGGACCGGGTAGCCGAACTGGTTGCCAATGAGCCGGTCCGCCGGGAGTTACGCGACCTGTTGCGCGGGATCAATGATCTGGAACGCATACTGGGCCGCCTGTCCACGGGCCGGGCCAACCCCCGGGATGTGGCCAATCTGGCTAACGGGCTGGAAATAACCGCGCACATTAAGAAGACCCTGACTCAACATGAATTGCCCGCGTTGTCTAAGCTATTCGACCACCTGGAAGACACCAGCGATTTGGTTGTTCTTGTGAGGGCCGCTTTGATGGATGCACCGCCAATTAATCTGGCGAAGGGCAATTTTATCAGGTCCGGTTATAATGAGGAACTGGACGAATTACGCGGATTGGCCAGCAGTGGTAAAAAGTGGATCGCCGAGCTTCAGGCACGGGAACGGCAACGCACCGATATCCCGAGCCTTAAAATCGGCTTTAACAACGTATTCGGATATTATATTGAGGTCACCAGGACTCACCAGGACAAGGTACCGGAGGATTACATCCGCAAGCAGACCCTGGTAAACGCCGAACGTTACATCACTCCTGAGCTCAAGGAATATGAGGAAAAGGTCCTCACGGCGGAGGAACGCAGCCTGGCGCTGGAGAAGACGCTTTTCGATGGGGTGGTGAAGGCGGTATTGGAGCGTGCCGGCCAGGTTCAATCCAGTGCACGCCTGGTAGCCATGACGGACGTAGCCGCCGGTCTGGCGGAAACCGCCGGTAGATACGACTATTGCCGTCCCGCGCTTAGCGACGAGCCAAGCCTCAAGTTGCGGGGCTCGCGCCATCCGGTGGTGGAGACACTATTGCCCGTGGGAGAGCGGTTCACGCCCAACGACCTGGATATGAACCTTGAGACCAGCCAGATCCATGTGATCACTGGTCCCAATATGGCCGGCAAGAGCACCTTCCTGCGGCAGGTAGGTCTGATTGTAGCGATGGCCCAGGCCGGGTCGTTCGTGCCGGCGTCAGAGGCCTGTATCGGGCTGGTTGATCGTGTTTTCACCAGGGTAGGGGCCAGCGATAACCTGGCCGGAGGCGAGAGTACCTTCCTGGTGGAAATGGTGGAGACGGCCAACATTCTGCATAATGCCTCTCGCCACAGCCTGGTATTATTGGACGAGATTGGCCGGGGAACTTCGACTTATGATGGCTTATCGATTGCGTGGGCGGTGATCGAATATCTGCATCAAACGACCGAGACGGCCTGCAAAACGCTGTTCGCCACCCACTTCCATGAACTGGTAAATTTGGCGGAAAGCCTGCCGCGTATTCAAAATTATAACGTGGCTGTAAAAGAGCATGGCAGGGAGGTCGTTTTCCTGCGTAAAATTATTCCCGGCGGCACCGACCGCAGCTATGGAATCCACGTGGCGCAGATGGCCGGTTTGCCCCGGCAAGTGATTGACCGGGCGGGAGAGATACTGTCTGGCATGGCAACCGACCACGATCCTGTCGAACCGGGTTCCATAGCACGTGATGACAGAGCTCAGATAGATCTCTTTTCCCAGCGGGAACAAGCTCTGCGCAAAGACTTTCAAGGCATTGACGTGAATAACTTGACACCCGTTGAAGCCCTGAACCTGCTGGACAAGCTGAAGGAAAAGCACGGCCTGTGATGGTGTTATCATGAAGAGTTGCGAGTTACGGGTTACGGATGACGAGTTCCGCGCTGTGAGTTGTGAGCCAAAGGGGGTCCATGTTCTCTTGCCACTGCCACCCCGCTTCCGTGGCCTGCGGCCACTCCTTCGGGGCAAGCTGCTACTGCCACTGCTACTGCCACTGCTACTGCCACTGCTACTGCTACTCCCCCTCCCCCTGTCTGCCCAGGCCAAGTATGCCGGTGAGCTTTTTGAATCTCCGGGCAATGCCCGCAGCGCCGCCATGTCCGGTGCAGGAGTCGTCAGCACTCACGGGGCCGTAACCGGATTCTACAATCCGGCGCTCATGGCTGCCGTACCGCGCTCCACCGTGAGCCTGGCTCATCGGGAGCAATTCGGCGGTATGGTGAGCGCCGATCTGGTGGTGGTGAATTTCATTGGAGAGGGCCGGTTCGCGCTGGGGATAGGCGTGCTGCGTCGCGGCGTGGATGAAATTCCGGACACCCGCCGGGCCCTGGGTGACCTTGATGGCGATGGTCAGATGGATGACGGAGAAAGGCTGATTCTGGATCACATCACCTATTTTAGCCAGCGTGA
The DNA here is from genome assembly GCA_030640955.1 of Fidelibacterota bacterium. Taxonomy (GTDB): domain Bacteria; phylum Fidelibacterota; class Marinisomatia; order SCGC-AAA003-L08; family TS1B11; genus DAOWIJ01. Next base: position 22,675 of record DAOWIJ010000093.1, on the reverse strand, counting down.
ATGGGGGCTATTGCTGTCGCTGGCCAGGCAGGGGCAGTCAGACTGGCGCTGGGGAATCAATGCCAAGCTGCTGGGGCACTGGCTGGTCGATGAGCTGGGCCTGGGCGTCGGCTTTGATCTTGGCCTGTGGCACAACCTTGGTCATGGACTTTCCATTGGCGCACTACTGCAGGATATCACAACGACCCAGATTTTCTGGAGCACCGGCACAAGGGAAACCGTGATCCCCAGGGTGACCGTGGGGGGCGGCTGGACCTTCGATTTGCCTATCCTGCACCGCCAGGTAATTATTGAAAGTGAACTCACTACCAGGCTGGATGGCGAGCGACTGGAACGCACCGTACAAGCTGGGCCGGTCAGCCTGATTGGTAGAACAGGCTTGGAAGTGTCCTTGAACGAGAACCTGGTCCTACGGGCTGGTAAGTCTGCCATCCTGCCCCTGAGCTTAGGCCTGGGGCTTGATTTTCCAGTATTCAGTGTCGACTACGGGTATATTGAAAACACCAGCTCCTTGGTCTTTGAACCCAGCCACCAGATTACCGTAAACCTGTTTCTCGGGGAGTTACGAGACTTCCTGGGAATGTAATAAACACGGATTCAAAGGGCGGCCCTCACAGTACCTTCTATCTGCCGAAATTTTAATAATTTAATAGCAGTGTACGGTTGCATCAGAACCGCGTACATTGTAGCTTCAAACCCTTAAAAAAGGTAATTATTTATGCTCTTGAGCATGACAGGTTATGGGCGTTCTGAGGTGGCTGGCCAGGGTTTGACGGTCACCGTTGATATTCAGGCCCTGAACAGCCGCTATCTGGATCTGAACATCAGGCTGCCGCGGGTTTTGCAGAAATTCGAGCCGGAGGCACGCCAACTGACACGGGAAGCCCTCACCAGGGGTAAAATCGCAATAATGGTTTCCTATCAGGATGACTCACGGTCCGGTTCCGCACCGCTGCTGAACGAAGCTCTGCTCAAGCAATATCAACGGCTTTTCAAACAAATGAGCGCGGCTTTGTCGCTGAATGAAGAGGCCAGGCTATCAGATTATCTATCGGTGCACGACTTGATTACCAGTGCCGAATCAGACCCCAGCTCTGATCTCCAGGTCCTGCTGTTTGAGGCATTGAAGGACGCCCTGGACAAAGTTACCCGAATGCGGCGTGAGGAGGGTGACAACCTGGCTGCCGATATGGGTTCGCGCCTCAAGCAGGTTGCGGAGGAGATAACCGAACTGGAAGCGAAGGCTGGCGAAATTCGTGCGAGCGAATTTCAGCGCTACCATGACAGGATTCAGGAATTGATTGACGGTGTGCAGCTTGACGAAAATCGTGTGCTCCAGGAAGTGGCCACACTAGCTGAGAAGCGTGATATTGCGGAAGAATGCACCCGGCTTAGAAGTCACCTGCAGTTATTCAATGAGCTCATGGACGGTGATTTTTCCAACGGTAAGAAACTGGGTTTTTTACTCCAGGAGATGGGGCGTGAAATAAACACTATCGGTTCGAAATCCAATCAGGTAAGCATCAACCATGCGGTGGTGGGCATAAAGGCGGAGCTGGAAAAAGTCAGGGAACAGGTGCAGAATATCCTATGACGACCGGTAAACTTATAGTTGTAAGCGCCCCATCGGGTGCCGGCAAGACCACGATTTGCCATCGCCTGCAACAGGCATTCCCCGATTATCAATTTTCCATTTCGGCCACAACGCGACCGCGCCGACCCAATGAAATCGACGGCCGGGACTACTTTTTCTTTTCTGAGCAGGAATTTGATCGTAAGGTCGCTCAAAACGAGTTCGTGGAGTGGGAATACGTGCACGGCTTCCGTTACGGAACACTGCTCGCCGGGCTGCAGCGTGCATTGGATAAGGGCCATATCTTGCTGCTCGATGTTGACGTCAAGGGCGGGGTCAGTATTAAAAACAGGTTTCCCGCCGATACGGTAGCGGTATTTATTGATCCCCCCGATCTGGAAACGCTGAAGCGCAGGCTCAAAGGGCGTGGGACGGATAATGAAGAGGCGATCAACAAGCGGCTGAGTCGGATACCGGAGGAAGTAAGCTACAAAAACAATTATGATTACGTCGTGGTTAACGATAACCTTGATAAAGCTGTTGATGAGATCAGTCGAATATTAAAAGGAGCATGAATGAAATTAGAGACACTCTCATTCCAGGAGATTCTGAAGCAAAGCCCCGATATATTTGAAGCTGTAGTGGTGCTTAGCGAACGCACCAAGCAGATTATATCACGCCGGGCGGCGGAACTGGTCATGGAGGAAGATGATTACACTGAGGATGAATATAACACCGCGGAGCCAACCTTGAATGAGGATTACGAGGAGCTGGATAAGGAAATTGTGCTGGCCATGGCCGATTACAGGAATAAAGAGCTGGAGTGGAGATTCAGTTCTCCCGAAGAGGAACAGCTGGAAGATTAGGTCATAAGATCCGGCTATGATTATTCCTGACCAAAACATAATCAGCTATTTTAAGCGTCACCAGGCCCTGTTTGGTGACCAGTTGATACTGGGTGAGCGTCATCGGGAAGAAACGACTGCCGGCCGGATAGTCGAGCCGAGCCCGCCGGGAGCGCTGCAAGCATTCAATGATGATATAAAGAGCTGCCGCAAGTGCGCCCTGGGCGCCAGCCGCCGGAATTTTGTGTTTGGCGCCGGCAACCCGGATGCTGATCTGGTCTTCGTTGGGGAAGCGCCCGGTGAAAGGGAAGACCAGCTGGGCGAACCCTTTGTTGGACGAGCCGGGATACTGCTGGACAAAATTCTGGCGGCCATCGATCTTACCCGCCAGGACGTCTACATTCTCAATGTACTCAAGTGCCGGCCACCGAATAACCGAGACCCTGTACCGGAGGAAGTTAAACAGTGCGAGCCATATCTGAAGCAACAGCTGCGGATCATCAAGCCTAAACTGATTGTTGCCCTGGGACGGGTGGCGGCCAAAACACTGCTCAGGCTTAACGAAAGCCTCAAGAACATGCGGAAAAACAGCTATATCTATGAAGGCATCGAATTACGGGTAACATATCATCCCGCGGCACTGCTGCGCAATTCCAATTTCAAGGCGCCGGCGTGGGAAGATTTTCAGGCCATCCGGGACCGCTACAGAGAACTGACCGGAACACAGCCGGGTAGTGCGCATCCGGCCGCAGGAGAGGCCAAGGCGAGTTGAACAGGTGAAGAACCATGGCTAAGGACACAAACGGAGAATTAAGGTTACCGCCTCAGAATCTGGAAGCTGAGGAGGCCGTCTTGGGCTCGATCATGATTGAGAAGGGCGCCTTGGATCGGGTGGTCCAATTGCTGCCCCAGGGCGCCTTCTATAAGGAAGCCCACAACCATATTTACGCCGCTATGGGTGCTCTAGCAAATGTTGGTGAGCCGATCGACGTGCTGACCCTTACTAATTATCTTTCAAAGCAGGGATTATTGGAACAAGTGGGTGGAGCTTATTGCATCACCGGTCTTGCCGATGCAGTACCATCCGCTGCAAATGTAGGCCAATATGCGCAGATCGTCAGGGAGAGATGGTCTCGACGCCAGATTATCAGCACATCCACTGAGTTGATCGAATCTGCGTACCAGGGCGATTCTGAAACCGAGGAAATGTTGGACACGGCTGAGCACCGCCTGTTCGAGCTCCAGCGCAAAACGACCTCTACCGAGGCTACCGACGTTGATACAATACTCAAGGATTCCTTATCAAAACTTGACAAGCTGGCCAGTGCGGACCGCAAACACCGCTATACGGGCATTCCATCCGGATTCACTGATCTCGATAAAAAGACCAATGGGTTCCAACCTTCTGACCTGGTTATTATAGCTGGCCGTCCCTCCATGGGCAAGACGGCCCTGGCGCTCAACATCGCACGCAATTCGGCTGGTGATGAGTTTGAGCATAACGTGGGCATCTTCAGCATGGAGATGAGCAATTACCAGCTGGCCATGCGTCTGTTGACGGCCGAGGCCAAGGTCGATTCTCACAAAGTGCGGGAAGGTTCCCTGGGCAAGCGGGACTGGCCAAAAATATCCAAGGCCGCCGGAGTACTGTCAAAAACCCACATCTTCATCGATGACACGGCAGGTCTCGATATACTGGGTTTGCGTTCCCGTATCCGCCGCTTTAAATCAGATCACAACGTTGAACTTGTGATCATCGATTATCTGCAGCTTGTAAGCGGGCGGGCAAAAATGGAGAATCGCCAGCAGGAAGTATCTGATATGACCCGATCGTTAAAGGGGTTAGCCCGGGAACTTGACATCGTAGTATTGGCGTTATCACAATTATCGAGAGCGCCAGAACAACGAACGGGCAAAGACAAGCGTCCCATCATGTCGGACCTGCGCGAGTCAGGCGCCATCGAACAGGATGCAGACGTAATTTTATTTCTCTTTAGACCAGAAGTGTATACGCATAAAGCAGAGGATCAAGGCAAAACAGAGCTAATTATAGCCAAACAGAGAAACGGCCCCACCGGTACGGTTCACCTGACCTTCAGAAACCAGTACACCAAGTTTGAAAGCGCGGCTTTCGAGGATGATTACCAGTTAATGAGTGAGGAATCACCCTTCTGATGGTGGTGGAAAGCCTCAAAAAGATGCTGCCCGGCAGCGATCAATATCCGGCCAAGTTCCGGACCCTTCTGGCAAACATGAACCTGGATAGCGAAAAGGGCAAGGAAGGGGAGCTGTATCTCTGGAACGCCTACCGCACTGCCGAAGAAGCCCACGCCCGTCAACTTCGGAAATCGGGCGAGCCCTACTTCGAGCACTGCTTCCAGGTAGCGTTATTGCTGTCTGAATGGAACATGGATACGGCTACGGTTGCTTCCGGCCTGCTCCACGATGTGGTGGAGGACACCGATGTGAAAAGCGATCTGATCACCGAGCGATTTGGTCCTGAGGTGGCACACCTGGTGGCAGGCGTAACCAAGCTATCGGGCTTGAAATTCCGGAACCAGGCGGAACAGCAGGCCGAGAACTACATGAAGATGCTCCTGTCGGTGGCCCGCGATATCCGGGTGATCATCATCAAGTTTGCCGACCGGCTGCACAACATGCGCACCATCAAACACCTGCCCAGGATAAAGCAGCGGCGCATTGCCATTGAAACGCGTGAGGTGTACGCGCCTCTGGCACACCGTCTGGGTATGGCACGCGTCAAATGGGAAATGGAAGACCTGGCATTGAAGACGGTGGAGCCGGAAGTATTCGCCGACCTGGTAAAACAGGTACGGGACTCCCGCTCGGACCGGGAAAAATATATCAACGAGTTCATCCGCCCGATCCAGAAGCAACTGGATGAATACAATATCATGGCTACGGTAACGGGCCGGCCCAAGCACTACTATTCCATTTATGGTAAAATGCAGAAGCGGCGGGTGAATTTTGATGAGATTTACGATCTATTGGCTATCCGCATCATTACCCAGCGCACCGATGAATGCTATGCCGGGCTGGGTATAATCCACCAGCTGTATACACCCATCCAGGAGAGATTTAAGGATTTTATCGCCACACCCAAGCTGAACGGCTACCAATCTCTGCATACTACGGTTGTGGGTCCAGGCGGGAAGGTGGTTGAGATTCAGTTGCGCACCCAGGAGATGGATCAGACGGCGGAGATCGGTGTCGCCGCTCACTGGCGCTACAAGGAATCGAAACGCGGCTCGGTCTCGCCCATGGACCGTCAGATCCGTTGGCTCCGCGAGTTGGTGGAAATCGTCCAGAACGAGAAATCGACCGCCGAGGAGTTCCTGGAGCTGCTGAAAATCGATCTCTTTAAGGACGAGCTGTTCATCTTCACCCCCAAAGGAGACCTGGTACAGCTGCCACTGGGCTCAACGCCGATTGATATGGCCTTCGAAATCCATTCCGAAGTAGGTCTACACTGTGTTGGCGCCCGGGTTAACGGAAAGATTGTGCCGCTGAATACCAAACTGAAGAATGGCGATACTGTTGAAATCATTACCTCGGAGCACCAGACTCCCAGTTACGCCTGGTTGAAATTTGTTCAAACCAGCAAAGCCAAGACCCGTATCCGCCGGTTTATGCGCAAGGCCCAGCAGGCTGAGAGCATTCGTCTGGGCCGGGAAATGCTTGAGAAAACTTTACGCCGTTTGAAATTGCTCCCTCTGCAGAAAGAGATCAAGAGCGATCCTTCCAAAGCGGGGTACGAGACGGAAGATCTGGCCCTGGCTGCCCTGGGCCGTGGTGACGTCACCGTGCGCCAGATTATCAAGAAGTACGTGGCTGAACCGCTGCCGGGCGGTGAAAGCATTGATCGCAAACTTGAAGAAACGCTATTGCAGCGTTCGAGAAAATCAGTCCAGGGCGTCAGGGTGGACGGTATTTCCGATCTACTTATATTACTTGGCAAATGCTGCAATCCCATACCCGGGGATGAGATTATTGGCTTTGTCACCCGGGGCCGTGGTATCACTGTTCACCGGATCACCTGCGCCAACCTGCCGATTCTGGATGCCAATCAGGACCGGTTTGTGGAGGTGGAGTGGGATGTCGGCAAGCGCAGTAATTTTATCGTGCCGTTGAAAATCGTAGCGGAAGACAGAAAGCATTTTCTTAAAGAGCTGACCGAAACCACGTCGAAAATGAACACCAACATATCCAGCGTTGATCTGGTGGTAGAAGAGGGAATATTGACTTTGCACTTGGCCCTTGAAGTGGATGATCTGCGAAAGTTGCAGCGTATCCAGAATAAAGTAAGGATAATTCCGGGAATAATCTACATGGAGAGAATCTGACAATGAAAAAAGTACCTTGTATTACTTATACCAAACGTGATGTAACCCAGCGGATAGCGGAAAAGATGTCCGTACCGGTTTCACAGATGAAACAGCCGGTGGATGCGCTTTTCGACGTACTGCGTGAGATTATGAGTGAAGACCACCGGAGGCTGCGTATTGAAATACGTAATTTCGGTGTCTTTGAAGTGAAACCCACCAAGGCCAAACCCCGGGCACGCAACCCCCGCACAAATGAAGAGGTGTATGTACCTCCTCGCCGGAAGAGCCACTTCAAGCCCGGTCGGCTGCTGCGTGAAGTCCTGCGCCAACCTCTCGATTCCTGACGAGGACCTGGCATTTGTCACGTACTCTGGGGATTGACTATGGAGAGCGGCGGGTCGGCCTGGCTATCTCCGACAGCATGGGCATTATCGCCAAACCGCTGACTACCCTGACCAACACGGCCAACGGCAGTTGGTGGGCCGCGCTTGATGAGATTATCGAGGATCGCGAAGTCGATACGCTGGTCGTCGGTTATCCCCTTAATATGAAGGGGCAATCCACAAAGCAGACTGAAGTTGTGGACCACTTCATTACCGAGCTGGGCGGACGCACCGGATTACCGGTCGAACGATACGATGAGCGTCTGACGTCAGTGGCCGCCAAAAAATCCCTTATCATGCAGGGAGTCAAGACCGGCCATGAGAAGGGTCGAATTGACCAGACCGCGGCAGCCCTGTTGTTGCAGGACTATCTGGATTCGAGGCGATGACAAAAGACAATCTAATGGCAAGGCTCCAGCATTTGCCCCAGGCGGCCAAGCTGTTCCTGGCCGGCGGGGTGATGGCGCTGAGCTTTCAGCCCTTCCCCTTTGGATTCATTGCCTGGTTTGGCCTGGTCCCGCTGATCCTGGCGTGGATGGGTACATCGGAGCCCTTACGCGGAGCCTACCTGGGTTTCATGTGGGCGCTCGGTTTTCTATTCGGCTTGATTTACTGGCTGGCGTTTAATAGCGGTACGGTCTGGTGGGCGGCTACCGTGAGTATGATTGCCTCGGTCCTGTTCCTGGGCCTCAACTACGCCTTCGTGGGGTGGTGGTTTGTCTGGTTGCGCAACCGCTGGGGAAGCGCCGCCTTGGGGATGCTGCCGCTGCTATGGACCACAGTCGAGTATATCAGGAGCTTTGGTCCTCTCGGGTTTCCCTGGATAGCCCTGGCGAATTCCCAGGCCGAGTACCTGCTGCCTATCCAGAATGCCGAAATAACGGGTATTTATGGCCTGTCGTTCTGGCTTGTACTGGTGAATGTGATCCTGGTTGATCTGATCAGGCACAGGCGCTATCCAATCGCCATTCCAGCTCTACTGGCGGTTTTCGCCCTGCCATGGTTAACGGGTTGGTGGCTGCTGCCCCGTGAGCCGGTTCCGACCCTGCGAATCGGCATTGTCCAGCCCAATACCAACGCCCTGGAAAAGTGGGCGCCGGAGATCAGGAACCAACATTTTGAGCAACTGAATCGTTTGACGCGCCAGGTTGCGGCCGACTCACCCCGGATTGTTTTCTGGCCGGAAGCAGCTACACCTGCCTATCTGCGCCGGGGAGGGGCCAGCTACCTGCGTCAAATCCAGCAGAACCTCCGGGAGTTGCAGTTGACGGTTGTGACTGGAATGCCTGAATACGAGCGAACACGGGCCGGTGAAATCAATTATTTTAACGCGGTGGGCCTGATTGACAGCACAGGCATTGGCCAGCAGTACAATAAGATATCATTAGTGCCCTTCGGGGAATATATCCCTCTATCCGGTTGGATTACTGGCCTGAAGAAACTGAATCTGGGCCAGGGTAATTTCACGCATGGGGCAGAATATACGGTCTTCCAAGCCGGCTCCTTTCCCTTCAGCACCGGTGTTTGCTATGAGACCACCATGCCGCACCTGTACCGGACGTTTGTGAAAGCCGGCGCCACCTACCTGGTCGGATTGGTGAACGACGCCTGGTTCGGGTCCACCTCCGAACCGTACCAGCACACGGCCCAATTCAGGTACCGGGCGGTAGAATTTCGCCGGCCGGTAGTACGTTCGGCAAACACGGGTATCAGCATCGTTATCGACCAGCGTGGCAAAACCGTAGCCCGCCTGGGGTTGAACAGGGAAGGTGTTCTAATCGCCGACATTGCGCCATCCCGGGACGAGACATTCTATACCCGGTATGGGAACTTATTCGCCTGGCTGAACGTTCTGGCAGCTGCCTGGCTTACGGTAATGGCCGTGAGAATGACAAAAACCCAACTCGTAGTGAACTGATGACCAAGCAATTGCCCGTAATATTGCTGATTATAACGCTGTTTTCAATGCCCGTGAGCGGACAGGTGGTGTCAAAAAACCCTCAGGAAAAGGCGGCTTTGGTGCGCTCCCTGATTCTCCCCGGCTGGGGCCAGCAGCATCTGGGAGCTACCCGGGCAGCCCGCAAGTTCCTGCTCACGGAAGGTCTGCTATGGCTATCCCATTTTACCTTTAAAACCGGCGCCGGTACTTACGAACAGGACTATCAGGCCTATGCCGCCGAACATGCAGGCGTAGCTATGGTGGATCGGCCCGCCATCTACTATTACCACGTGGGCGCCTACAACAGTCTCGATGATTATAACGCCGAGCAGTTACGCCAGCGCAATATTGGCGATGTTTACGATGTTGGTGAAAATCTGGAATGGCAATGGGATTCCGGCGCCAACCGCGAGGAGTATGTAGACCTTCGGCGTACCAGCCTGCAGCTGGGCAAGGCAGCTACGTTTGCCACAGGAGGGCTGATATTTAACCGGGCCGTGGCTGCCATCAATGTATTGTTTCTGTCGCGCCGAGGCATTAGCGCTGCTTCAATAGTGGCGCCCAACAGCAGCGGTGCCAGGCTGATCCTCAGCTTCAATTTCTGATCTATCCCCGGTCAACGATATGGTGACTGCAGGTAAAGCAGCAAATCCCCTGGTAAGAGTCGTACTGGCCTTCGGCGGACTCCTGGCGGTCTCCCTGGCAAGTGATCAGTTGAGATTGCTTTACACCGCAGCCGCATTTCTGGCGCTGTGCGCGCTATACCGTTATAACATCGCTCCCATATTTCGGTCTGTCCGCACGATGTTGCCCTGGAGCATAGTCTTTTTTACCATCCACCTGGCCTTCTTTACGCTCACCCAGCAACACGTTGATTTCCGGCAGGCTTTTCAATCTGAAGTAATTGTATTAGGCCGGTTTATTGGCTTGTCGGGTGTCATGGGGATCTTGCGTGAAGACCTGCAAGGTCAGAATTTGATTAACAGCATCAAGACCCTTATCGACCGTACCGGCCTGGTCAGCAGGCTTGCGGAAGATGGACTGCAGATGTTGCGGCTGACACTTTTCTTTATCCCACAGGTGGGCCGCGAATACGAAAAACTCGAACGGTTCAACCGCGCCCTTGGGATAGAACCGGGTAACTCATTGAGAGGCCGGATTACTTTCTACAGCGCGCATCTGTTGCCGGTGCTGGAACAATCCCTGGCACGCGCCAATCAGTTGGGGGAGATTATGATTCTACGCGGCTACGGCACAGTTATTCCCCGGGGGCAATTGCAGCCGGTGCCCTTCACCGGATTGGATTTCCTGAAAGTCACTCTCACAATACTAATGCTGTCCAGTTCCCCATGGGTGCTCTGAACTACAAGCTGTTGATTGAATACGATGGCAGCGCATTTCACGGCTGGCAAGCCCAGAAGTCCCATAGAACTGTGCAGCAAGTACTGGAGCGGGCCTGCGCCACCCTGGTGAACAGGCGCAGAGTCGTGGTCAATGGGGCGGGACGGACCGACGCGGGAGTACACGCCAGGGGACAGGTGGCCAGCGTGCAACTGGATACCGGCATTCCCGTAGATCGCCTGGCGGACGCCTTGAACAACCTGTTGCCTGAGGACATACGAGTCTTTTCAGTTGAAAGAGTAACGGATGAATTTCATGCCCGTTTTAGCGCCATCCGGCGTCGATATAGCTATACCCTATCCCGCCGGCGACCAATCATCGGTAGACAATATATCTGGTTTGTAAAATACGATTTTGATCACAATCTGCTGGAGCAATGCGCAACACTCGTTCGCGGCGAGCATGATTTTACGGGTTTTTCAAAGTTCAATCCCGAAATTGATACAACTGTTTGTAATATTGGTACGTCCTATTGGGAGTTGGGCGAATCCCAGTTGATTTATCATATCGCCGGGAATCGCTTCCTGCACCATATGGTGAGGTTCCTGGCAGGGACCATGATCGAAGTGGCGCGGGGCCGCTTTACCGTTACCCAATTCAAGGACCAACTGGCTGGTGTGGAAAGCGCCCTGAGCGTATACTGCGCTCCGGCTGCCGGCCTGGTGCTTGAGGAAGTAAATTATGATGGGGATAGTTAGGCATAATTCGTCTTGTGTTGGCGGCGCCCGTGAAGATATGAGAGCCAGATGATAAATAGAATACTATATGCGATAACCCTCGTACTCGTAATGTTCCTGCCGGCAGTTGGCAGCGCTCATGGGCAGTTAACGGGGGATGGCATATCACAAAGCCGCGAAACCGCGGTTACCCGCGCCATCAGCCAGGTAGCGCCAGCCGTGGCCGGTATAAATGTGGTTCAGCTGCAAAAAGGGTCATCACCTTACAGTCTGCTTTTTGACGAGTCTATCTGGTCCAGTATGTTCCCTGAAACTTACCGGCGGGTGGAAAGCCTGGGTTCCGGATTGGTCATTTCCTCAGATGGTTATATAGTCACAAACGCACACGTGGTAGAGAACGCCGCCGAGGTGATCGTAACCCTGCCCGGTGGCAAGCAGTACGATGTTACCGATATCTTTACGGATGCTTTAACGGACATTGCTCTCTTGAAGATCGAGGCCAGTGATCTGCCGGAGGTCAAGCTGGGTGATTCGGACGACCTGATGATTGGCGAGTGGTCGATTGCCCTGGGCAATCCCCTGGGCCTGTTCGACGTGAGTATGCAGCCCACCGCCACCCTGGGTATAGTGTCGGGTCTGCACATGAATTTTGGCCGCAAAGCGCCTGGCCGGGTATATCAGGATATGATCCAGACAGACGCCTCCATCAATCCCGGGAACAGCGGCGGCCCCCTGGTGAACGCAAATGGCGAGGTGATCGGTATCAACAGCTTCATTTTCACGGAGAACCGCTATTCCGAAGGCTCTATCGGTATCGGGTTCGCCATACCGATCAACCGGGTTAAGGAAATAACGGAAGAGCTGCGGACAAAAGGCCGGGTGGACCGGGATATCCGCACAGGGTTAAGAGGCCGGCCGGTGGATCGAGGCACCCAACAATACCTGGGATTGGAGCGCAGGCGCGGTTTGTTGATCACCATGGTTGAACAGGATAGCCCGGGGGATCGGGCAGATTTGCAGGTGGGCGATGTAATCCTGGAGGCTAACGACCGACCGGTGAATAGCGGCCGTGATTTTATCGTTGTGATCCAAGAAGACCTGCTGCGAGCCGGTGACAAGATAAACCTGCTTGTCTGGCGTGGAGGCAATGAAATAAAGACCACTATGAAATTAGGCAATTAACCTGATATGATACCACGCTATACAACCCCTGAAATGGGCACGCTGTGGAGCGACCAGCATAAATATGCCACCTGGCTCAAGGTGGAGCTGGCGGTTTGTGAAGTGTTGAGCGAGCGGGGAGAGATTCCCTCTGAAGCGCTTGACACTATTAAATCCAGCGCCGCTTTCTCGGTTGACCGCATCGAGGAAATCGAGCATACCACCCGGCACGATGTCGTCGCGTTTCTCACCAACGTGGCCGAACATACAGGCCCCGATTCCCGTTTCATCCATATGGGAATGACCTCCTCTGACCTGTTGGATACCTCACAGGCGCTCCTTTGCGTTGAGGCGGGGGAGATTATTCAACGGCGGCTACAGGACTTTTACCAGGCCCTGCGCACCAAGGCCGTGGAACACAAGTATACCTGGCAGATCGGACGCAGCCACGGCGTTCATGCCGAGCCGATTACGTTCGGCCTGAAAATGGCTCTCTGGGCGGAGGAAGTGGGCCGCTCCATCAAGCGCTGGGACCGTGCCCTGGAGGAGATCGCCGTGGGTAAAATTTCAGGGGCCGTGGGCACCTTCGCTCACCTGGATCCTGATGTTGAGACGCAGGTGTGCCGCAATCTGGGACTCCAGCCCGCGCCCGTTTCCAACCAGGTGGTGCAGCGTGACCGCCACGCCAATTACCTGTCGACCCTGGCTATATTAGGGGCGACTTTGGAAAAGATCGCCCTGGAGATCAGGCACCTGCAACGGACGGAAGTCCGCGAGGCCGAGGAACCGTTCCGCAAGGGGCAAAAGGGTTCCTCAGCCATGCCGCACAAGCGCAATCCCATCCTCACTGAGCAAGTCTGTGGCATGGCCCGTCTGTTGCGTACCAACGCCCTGGCAGCCGTGGAAAATGTGGCCCTTTGGCACGAGCGGGATATTTCGCACTCTTCGGTCGAGCGGATTATACTGCCCGACTCTACCACGCTTACGGATTACCTGCTGGGCAAAATGACCAGGCTGATCAGCGGACTGGTTGTGTATCCTGAGCGCATGCTGGCAAATCTGAACCTGACCGGTGGCTTGATCTTCAGCCAGAAAGTGCTGCTGGCCCTGATTGAGTCTGGACAAACCAGGGAAGATGCCTACACCCTGGTACAGCGCCACGCCATGGATGTGTGGGAGCACGGCGGCGATTTCAGGCAGAAGCTGGCCGGTGATCCGAAGATCACCAGCAAGTTGACTGAACAGAAACTGGCGGACTGCTTTGGCTACGATAATCTCAAGGTAAATATTGATCATATATTCAAACGTATAGGCCTATAACGATAAAACATGGATAAAACTTGATATGGCGAAAGAAGGATTGATAATAATCTTACCATTGCTGCTGCTTGCAGTAGTTGCCGGCATAATGCTATGGTGGCAGCCCCAGACCTGGACCAGAGTTGTCGCCTGGTGCTGCTGGCTGCTGCTTATATTCTGCCTGCAATTTTTCCGCGACCCTAAACGATCACCGCCCGATGACGAACACGCGTTCGTGTCTCCAGCCGATGGCCGCATAGTGACCATCAAAAACCTGGATTACGATGAGCACGTTGGCGGGGCCGCACTCCAGGTCTCGATCTTCCTGTCGGTGTTTAACATTCATGTTCAGAGGGTGCCCTTCGATGCAACTGTAGTCGATACCAGTTATCGTCGTGGCAGTTTTTTAGCTGCTTTCAATCAGCGGGCCAGCGAGGAAAATGAACAAGCCATAGCACATTTTGCCTCAAACAGCGGTAATTTTAAGATTAAGCAGATTGCCGGTGTGATTGCCCGTAGAATAATATCATATATGCACCCCGGCGGAAGCGTCCTGCGGGGTGAGCGGTTAGGTTATATCCGTTTCGGGTCCCGGGTTGATATTATTCTACCTGCTGATTTTCAGTTAGCGGTCAAGCTGGGCGATAAGGTAAATGGAACGACCAGTATAATCGGGTATTTCAAATAATGAAAATCAAGAAACCGATAAAAAAAGACCATATACCCAGCCTGTTCACGCTTCTGAACATGTTCCTGGGATTCCTGTCCATTATCAGCGCCATTGAGGGCTTCTACCTGCGGGCGGCCTATCTGCTTATTGCGGCGAGCATATTCGATGGCATGGACGGCAAATTGGCCAGGTGGATCCAGGCCCCGTCAAAGTTCGGCTCCGAGCTGGACTCACTGGCTGACCTGGTTTCCTTTTCGGTGGCGCCGGCCGTGCTGATCTGGACCATTTACACGAGCGATTTACCAGTGATTCCGGGAGCGTTGATCGCCGGCGCCCCGCTGTTCGCGGGCGCAATACGCCTGGCGCGCTTCAATGCAAGCCAGCACAGCGATCCCAAACCCTACTTTGAAGGCTTGCCTGCCCCTGTAGGGGCGCTGGTGATTATTTCTCTGATATTGTATTACAGTCCCACCAGTTATACCGGTGCAGACAAGCTGGTCCTGCCCATGGTTATAGCAGTGTCATTCCTGATGGTAAGCCAGATCAGGTATACCAAGACACCAATGCTCACGGTGCGGGCCGGGCTGGGAAATACGCTCTACCTCCTGGGGACCGTGGGCACCCTGTTTATCGCCCTGTTCATCGAGCGGCGATTCCTCCTACCGATGGTTTTGATTTATTTGCTGTCCGGCATTGTACGCTGGCTTATGCGGACCGACGCGCGTGTTGATTTTCGATCAGTAGAGAAGAAAATTTGAAGGCCCTGATTTATATTACTCCTAAAGATGACATACTTGATCCCCAGGGGCAAACCGTTGGCACTGCCCTCCGGAATATGGGAATTTCCCATATTGATGAAGTGCGTATTGGCAAGTTCGTGGAAATGACTTTACCCAAGCTCAACCTTAAACAAGCTGAGAAGGCCACCACTGAAGCCTGTGAGCGGTTGCTCGTAAATCCCAATATCGAGACCTATCGCTTCGAAATCGATGAGGAAGCCTGATGCGCTTCGCGGTAATTGTCTTCCCCGGATCAAATTGTGACCACGACACCTACCACGTGATAAAACACATTTTAGGTGAGGAGGCCCAATTTGTCTGGCACCGGGAAACCTCTCTGTCAAACTATGACGTGGTGGTTATTCCCGGCGGTTTTGCGTATGGCGATTATCTCCGTACCGGCGCTATTGCCGCTCTGTCGCCAATTATGCAGGCAGTCAAGAAATTTGCAGCGGGCGGAGGATTGGTTCTTGGGGTGTGCAACGGCTTTCAAATCCTGGTGGAGGCGGGGCTCCTGCCGGGAGCACTTGTGGCCAACCAGAGTCTGCGATTTATCAGTAGGAAGATCCATCTCAAACCGGAGGACACCGGCAGTTCCCTTACGGCCGGGTTGAAGCTGGACCGGATCTATACCATGCCTGTCGCCCATCAAGCGGGGAATTACCTGATTCAAGCTGCCGAGCTGGCACAGTTGGAGGATAATGGACAGATTGCATTCCGCTATGCGACGGCCGGCGGCAAGGTAAGTACCGGCGCCAATCCCAACGGCTCCGTTGCCAATATCGCCGGAGTTCTGAACCGGGAAAAAAATATTA
Source organism: Fidelibacterota bacterium (assembly GCA_030640955.1). Classification (GTDB taxonomy): domain Bacteria; phylum Fidelibacterota; class Marinisomatia; order SCGC-AAA003-L08; family TS1B11; genus DAOWIJ01. The sequence goes on along the minus strand of DAOWIJ010000093.1, from coordinate 6,787 downwards.
TGGGTATGATGCCCCACCCGGAACGTGCCTCCGAATCAGTGGTGGGTTCCGTAGATGGGCTGGAAATATTCAAATCGATTGCCGGGCAGGCCTGATGGCATTTGGTGAGTATCAGAAGCGATCCATCGCGATTCTGTTTGTAGCCCTTATATTCGGCGCGGCGTTTGGCGCCTTATTAGGTGATGTTTTGGGGCTCCTGCTGCCGGAAGGAGTGGTGAAGCAGTTTTTTCTTCAATCGGTCAGTTGGGGGCTTAGTCCCACCACGATTGATTTACTGGTCATATCGGTTACATTCGGTTTGCGCCTGAAATTCAGCATCAGTAGTGTGCTGGGTCTTGGGATCGTATATTATTTCTTAAGATATTTCCGCTAGCGCTTAAGTCCTGGCGCTGGTGATAAGTCATGCAATTTATTTGACCTGTAAGATACCGTGTATTGGAGGTAGTAATGTCGTTAGGTTTTGGCGAAATACTGGTAATACTCTTCATTGTTCTGCTGCTGTTTGGCGCTAAGCGGTTACCCGATCTGGCCCGCGGGCTGGGTCAGGGGATGCGTGAGTTCAAAAAGGCGACGAACGAGATTCAGGACGAGTTGACTTCCGTGACTAAAATGGAAGAGCCGCCGAAAAAAGCGGAGCAGAAGTCAGACGATAAATCTGAAAACTAGCACACCATAATTCATTCAGTGAACAAGTCGATCGACGAGAGGTTGCGGGGATTCCCCGCTGCTCTGGCGGAGCAAAACGAGCTTAACGCCGTAATTGCGGATATCTCGGACCAGGCTATCGCCAGGGTTAATGGCCAGAAAGGACCGCTGGCGGATTATTTGCTGGCCATCAAAGATAATCTCAACCTGGTGGAGACCGAAACCACCTGCGCCTCACGTATACTGAAGGATTATCGATCCCTGTATACCGCCACGGCCGTGCAGCGCTTATTGGATGCCGGAGCTCACGTGGCTGCCAAGACCAATCTGGATGAGTTCGCCATGGGTTCCTCTACCGAGCATTCTTGCGAGGGGCCTGCCAGAAATCCCCATAATCCCGAGCTGGTTCCCGGCGGCAGTTCGGGTGGCTCAGCCGTAGTTGTGGCAACCGGCCTGGTTGATGCCGCCCTGGGCAGTGATACCGGCGGATCGGTGCGGCAGCCGGCAGCTTTTTGTGGCCTATATGGTTTGAAGCCCACCTACGGCCGCGTCTCCCGTTATGGACTGGTAGCTTTTGCCTCATCCTTTGACCAGATAGGCGTTTTTGCCGGAACCACCGAGCTGGCCGCCAGGGTTTTCGAATCAATTGCCGGCCATGACAGCCTGGACAGTACTACGTCTGATCAACCGGTAGGTACATTTGCTTACGAAGAGGAACAGGCCCGCCGCATTACGATTGGCCTGCCCGAAGAGTACGACAACGAAGGGGTTGACAGGGAAATCAGGGAGCGGCGCGACGACCTGGTTACGCGGCTCAAGAATGATGGTTTCACGGTTAAGGGAATCTCGTTGCCGCATACGGACTACGGTATTGCAGCTTACTACATTCTGACGACAGCCGAAGCTTCATCCAATCTGGCGCGCTTTGATGGGGTCCGCTATGGTTATCGTTCCCCCGACGGACAGAACCTGGAAGCAATGTACACCAATACCAGGAGCAGTGGGTTCGGTCCCGAGGTGCAGCGCCGCATCATGCTGGGCACCTATGTCTTATCGGCTGGCTACATGGATAAGTATTATATCCGCGCCATGCGCGTGCGGCGCCTGATTCGAGATGATTTTCTACAAGCCTTCAAGGAGGTTGACCTGATCCTGACACCCACTACCCCGTCCTTTCCCTTTCCTATCGGCGGTAAAGTCGATGACCCACTGACCATGTATCTATCGGATGTCTTTACGGTTCCCATGAGCCTGGCCGGAGTACCCTCCATGAACATACCGGTGGGCCACGGCAGCAATCAGTTGCCCATCGGCCTCCAGCTGACCGCGAACTACTTTAACGAGGAAACTATTTTTCAGCTAAGCCGTTTCATAGAGCAACAATACACGTTTTAGAATATGCTTCAATTCCAACAGCCCTGGTGGCTGGTATTGCTGCTGGCGATACCGCTGTTATCTCTCTGGTTTGTCAAAAAGGGTCAGGCCTACGAAGGCGTATTGCGGTTTTCATCCATAAAACTGTTTGATACTGCCGCCACTCGCTCGGCGGGTCGCAAAGCTAGATTATTAAGAGTCCTGCAATACCTGCTGATGACCATCCTGATCATTGCCCTGGCGCGCCCACAAAAGAGCGATGTCGTCAGGGAAAGCCAGATTGAAGTCATCGATATTATGATGGTGCTGGATATTTCCGGCTCGATGCGGGCGGCGGATTTTCAGCCGAACCGTCTGGAAGCAGCCAAGCGGGTGGCCCAACAGTTTATTCTTGAACGGCCACACGACCGCATCGGCATTGTCGTTTTTGCCGGTCAATCGTTTATTCAATGTCCTTTAACCAATGACAGCAATGTGCTGGAGAACTTGCTCAGCCAGGTAACGATCGTAAGTGAAGAGTACGACGGCACTGCTATAGGTATGGCCATAGCCAACGCAATTAACCGGTTGCGTGACACGCAGGCTGCCAGTAAAGTCATGATCCTGCTCTCTGATGGCAGCAATAATGCCGGGGAGCTGGATCCTACCACGGCAGCAGAATTAGCTCAGGAATTCGGCATCAAGATATATACAATTGGCGCAGGCACTAACGGTTTAGCGCCCTTCCCGGTGGATGATCCCCTTTGGGGCCAGGTCATGCGTCAGATTGAAGTGGAGATAGATGAGGAAACCCTGCGGGCCGTGGCCCAGCTCACGGGTGGACAGTACTTCCGTGCCACGGATCAGAAATCACTGGCCGCCATCTATCAGCAGATAAACGAATTGGAGCGCACCGAGATTGAAGTCACGGAATACCTGAATGTTGAGGAGTTATACGGCTGGCTGGTCATCCCGGCCAGCGTGCTGGGGTTATTGTTGCCGGTGTTCAGTGAGGGCCTTTTCAGGAAGGCGCTGGCATGATCCGGTTTGCTTTTCCCCTGGCGGCCTACCTGTTTATCCCCTGGGCCGTGCTGTTTCTCTGGAGCCTGCTGCGCCAGAGGAAGATCAACCGCAGCCTGCGTCAATTGGGCAATGAACGGATTCACTGGTATGTGCTGGGTCGGGTGAGATTCAGTTATCAGGTAGCCAAAAAGGTACTCTTTTATGCGGGCTTAGGACTGCTGTTGGCAGCTGCCATGGGGCCTAAGATCGGTACTCGAATCGTGGAGCTTAAGCGTCAGGGAGTGGACGTGCTTTTCCTGTTGGATACTTCCACCAGCATGGATGCCCAGGACGTCAAGCCAAGCCGTATGGAGAAGGCGAAATATGAGGTTGGCCGCTTAATAACCGGGCTTCAGGGCGACCGGGTGGGCATGATCGTGTTCGCCGGTACGGCCCATCTGCATTTTCCCCTGACGTCTGACTATGCCGCTGCCAGGTTGTTCCTGAATGCCGTCGATACCCGGCTGATCCAGACGCAGGGGACGGTGATCGCCGAGGCGCTGGAACTGGCAATGAAGACGTTCGATCCCCAGTCACGGAAATTCAAGACTATGGTGGTGCTCAGCGATGGTGAAGATCACGATGGCCGCGCCCATGAGATTGCCAGGGCAGCAGCGGAGCAAGGTATTATTATACACTCCGTTGGAATCGGTTCTCAGGCCGGCGCGCCCATCCCGATAGACGATGGAACAGCCTTCAAGAAGGATCGGAATGGAAGAGTTGTTACCTCCCTGTTGAATGAACTGGTATTGGAAGAACTGGCCGATGCCGGCAGCGGTACTTATACCAGGGTAGATAATCGCAGTGGGAGCCTGGCCGGGCTGTTGGAAGAAATCCTGGCAATGGAGAAGCGGGTGCTGAAGTCCCAGGAATTCTCGCAGTACGAAAACCGCTACCAGCTGTTCCTCTTGCCCGCCTTAATCTGTTTTATCATTGAACTGCTGCTGCCCGGCGGTTCCAGCCAGGTGCCCAGGCCGCGGAGCCGCTATGCCTAGGCTGGTTATTCTCTTAATTATAATCAGGATCGGTTGGGCCCAGGCGCCTGTCCCGGTAACATCCCCACCCCAGGTTCCACCGGAGCTTCGGGAAATCTGGCAGCAGTATGAACAACTGGTCCAGGAACATCCGGACCTGCCCATGCTGCACTACAACTTTGGCAATCTGGCCTACGGTTCGGGTGATTACAATAAAGCGCTGAAGGAATATCAAGCCGCCCTTAAAGCTGATGATAAAGAAGCCCAATCCAGGATATTCTACAATCTTGGCAACAGTTTTTTCCGGGCCGGGAAAATCGAAGAGAGCCTGGAGTTTTACCGGAAGGCACTGGAGTTGAGACCGGGAGACCAGGATGCCCGAATAAATTATGAGCTGGCCCTGTCCCAACTGGAGCAGTCTCCGGAGCAGGAAGAGAGCGACAGCCAGGCAACCAATCCGGACCAGGAAAAAGAAAAGCAGGATTCGGAGGGTGAGGAATCTGAAGATCAACAGGGTGACCAAGGGGAACAGCAGAATTCAGATCAACAATCCGACGAGCAGCAGGCCGAAAAGGAGGAGGGTGAACAGCAAGCCGGTGAGCCGCAGGAAGGTCAACCCCTGGATGAGCTGGAACGGGAAGAAGCCCAGGCCATATTGGATGCCCTGCGGGCCAACGAGGAGAATCTGCTTAAGAAACAATATCGTTCCCAAACCGCGGTAAAGGTGGAGAAAGACTGGTAGCCAAGGCCAATGCTTGATCGGCCACGGGAGAGTATCAAACTATAGCGATGCTGGAATACTACTTCAAAATATACTGTCTATCGTGCCTGCTGGTTGCAGCTCCTGCTATGGCTCAGGAGAAAGTGGAGGCCCTGGTCAGTGATGACCGGCCAAACGAAGGCCAGAGCATTACCTATGAAATCCGTGTTACGTACGGCAATATTCAATCGGTGGCGCTTACGGGACTGGACGATTTCGAGATACTCGTAGGGCCGTCCACCTCGCGTAGCGTTCAGATCGTTGGCGGGACGGTATCATCTGTTTCATCGTATCAGTGGACATTGCTCCCGAAAAAGGCAGGGCGACTGGTGATTCCCGCTTTAAGCGTCAGGGTGGATGGCAAAACGCGGCGCACCAATCCCGTGACCGTCAATGTGCAGAGCGTAGCGACCGCACGTGGCCCTGGCAAGACCAGCAAGCAATCAAACCTTTTTCTGGAAGCCACTATTGATATCGAGCATCCCTACCGTGGTCAGCAGGTGACGGTTACCTGGACTCTCTATACGCAAGTATCCATTTCGGGATGGCAGATAGTGACCATTCCCGGACTGACCGGATTCTGGACGGAGAACCTGTTCACCCCCAAAACACTTGATCTCAAGCCAATCGACCGCGACGGTCAGCGCTACTACTCAGCAGTCGTCAGGCGGATGGCCCTGTTTCCAACCCGTTCGGGTGAACTGGAAATTGATCCGTTGGCCATGGAAATCGGTATTCGATCCAGCCGCAGAAGCCGTCGCGATCCTTTCTTCGATGACTTTTCGTTCCTCAGCCAGGGCCGGGTGGAAAAGAAGGTAGTGGCGTCACCAGCACGCACGCTTAAAATAAAGCCGGTGCCGGAAAAGGGCCGGCCGGATAATTATAGCGGCGTTGTGGGACAATACTCCTTATCCGGCGGCCTTGATTATCAGGAAGTTGATCAGGATGAGGCGGTTACCTTCTCGATTCTGGTATCGGGGCGGGGCAATCTCAAGATGCTTAAACCACCCGAGATTAATTTTCCTGCCAGCCTGGAGGTATTCGATCCCAAGATCAGTGAGGAGCCATCCCGCGGGGATATTGTTGGTGGCACAAAAAAACTGGAATACGTGCTGGTTCCCCGCCAGGCTGGAGAGATCGTCATACCGGCAATAGATTGGCCCTTCTTTGATCCTGGTGAAGGCCGCTATTCAGCTGGTACACTCGGTCCTTTCAGATTGCTTGTTCGTCCTCGTACCGGCGGCCTTGCCACGACTACCGGATTCAGCCGCCAGGAAGTAGCCATTCTGGGGCGCGATATCCGTTTTAAGAAATCAGGCCGTCCCCGCTGGCTGAAAACTGGTCGCGGATGGTACTCTACTAACGCCTTTATGTTGAATCTTGTCACCGTGCTGTTGTTCAGCTCACCGTGGCTGAGCGGCGGGGCACAGATCCTGTTTGCCGGTATGCAGCCAGGCCTGCGCAGAAGGCGCGCCCTGAAAAGGGCCCTGGCGCTGCTTGACGAGAGGGACGATGACGCCGGCGGGATTTACAGCCGCATTCCTCGAGCGATTACTATCTATCTGAACCTTAAACTGAACACCCAGGTACAGGAATATACTATCGAAGAGGTGTGTAATACCCTGATCGGGGAAGGGGTTGAAAGCGACCGGATTGATGCGCTGAGAAATGTGCTGGAACGGGCCGCGGCTGCACGGTTCGCGCCTGAGACCGACGGTGACTCCAGCGCCGACCTGGACGCCATGATCTCCAGCTTACGCGAGGTAGATGAGCAGTGGGTAATCTGAACCGCGCCCTGGGATTTATGCTCCTGCTCACCGCCAGCCTGACGGCAGCCGAAGCGGATGTAGCATATAGAAATGGATTGCGTGCCTACGAAAATGAACAGTGGGCTTTAGCAGTGCAGGAGTTTGAATCGATTATCCGGGCTGGTTACGATTCTGAGGAATTATACTATAACCTGGGTAACGCCTATTATAAAATGGATGATGTG
>DAOWIJ010000032.1 GCA_030640955.1 Fidelibacterota bacterium | reverse complement strand
GGAGCGTGATCTACGGCGTCAGCGCCGACGTGGGCGCCATGCCCGCCAAGCCGTTCCTGCGCCCGGCGTGGGATTCCATGAGGCAACAGATCCTGGAAATATTCGGCCGGGAGGTGTGGAAGAAACTGGAGCAGACCGCCGCCCGCCTCTACAAGCAGGCCAAAGCCGGTACGCTTAAAAAGGCCGGCGAGCGGGCACTGGGGGTGCGCAAGTGACCGACTTCGGTGTGGCCTTGCTGAACATATTGACCAACGACGTCGGTGTATCCGCGCTGGTGGGCGCCCGTATCTACAGGCAGAGCCTGCTCCAGGAAGTGACACTGCCGGCCATCACATACCAGCTGGTGAGCGGTGTGCCGATCCCGGACCATGACGGCGCCAGCACGGATTTCAGGCAGCGGTACCAGATCGATTGCTGGGCGATGGACGCCGACGTGGCGGCCTCACTTTTGGAGGCAGTGCGCAGCGCGGTTGATTTCAAGCCGGCGGGTACCTACGGCGGGGTGACGATGATCGGCTTGCAGTACGATAGCGAGCAGAATGATTTTTATGAGTCGGAGCGCGAGGTGTTCCGGCGCACGGCAGACGTGACCATGTGGGCACAAACCTAAGGAGGCAATGATGTCACCAGTACTAGCGAAAGGCACCAAGATCAAGGTAGGCGACGCGGCCAGTCCCGAGGTCTTTACCACGATTACCGGTGTAATGGAAGTCAACGTACCCAACCCGACGGTGGATAGCAAGGAGACCACCGACCACGATTCAACGGCCAGGTCCCGGACCTATGAGGCCGGACTGATCGAGCCGGGGGATCTGAGCTTCCTCTATAAATACGACAAGGACAACACCCAGCACACCGCGCTGGAAACGGACCGGGACGCCGGCACGGCCAAGAACTACCAGACCGAGCTGCAAACCAGCCCGGTGGAAGTGAATATCTTCTCGGCGTTCGTTACCTCGGTTGAGCCCGAAACGGAGATCGACGGCTTCATCATGAAGCGGGCCAACCTGAAGCTGTCCGGGGCCATCACATAATGAACCGCTATCGCGGTCAGGTGCCCCTCCGGCTGGAAGGCCGGGAGGCGATAATCCATTTCGACTTCAACGCCCTGGCGGCACTGAAAGAGAAGTGGGGCCTCGATGGCCATTCCAAGCTGATGACGGCTACGGCGGGCCTCGATCTGGAGGTGCTGGTCGACGGTCTGGTCATTGGTCTGGAGCGCCACCAGCCGGGCAAGTACGATGCCGCCCGCATCAAGGCCATAGACCCGCCCTGGCGGTTGGTCCAGGAAGCTGTGTACGAAGCCCTGGAAGCCGCCTGGTACGGCGAGGAGGGGCCGCCCGAGGAAAACCCTCGGATGCGCCTGTGGAATCGGATCGGGTGGTGGTGGACCCGATTGTTCAGGCGCGGGAAGCGGCCTTCCGGTGCGGCCTCACACCAGACCAGTTCTGGCGGCTGACACCGTGGGAGCTGCAACAGTGGCTGAAGCCCCGCAACAAGGAGCGGCAGGATGAAGCAATGGAGCAAATGAGGACAGCCATAACAACCGGCTGGCACGCGGCGTGGTATGCTCGTCAGAAAACATTGTCGGGCGCTGGTCTGCGCGGTGATCTGATGCGGATCCAGCCCGGCGACGGCAGACTATCGCCGGAGGCCTCCGCCGATGCTATGCGCTCGTGGCTCAGCGCGGGCAAGGCTGCCGCCAAGCAGCAGGGGGCCAACTGATGGCTACACCAGTCGGAGTGCTGCGCGCCGAAATGCAGGCGAACGCCCCCCGCTTCGGCCGCGATATGGGCAAGTCCCGTAAGGCCGCCCGGTCATTCAACAACCGCACCCAGCGCGGGTTCAAGCGTACTAGCGACGCTGCCGGCAGGTTGACCCGCCATTTCAGGGGCATGATCGGCTCGGTGGTGGCGCTGGCCGGTCCGCTTGCCCTGGGCCTGTTGATCAAGCGCTCCCTGGATGCCGCCGACGCCATTGCCAAAACGGCCGACAAGGTGGGCCTGACCACCGATGAGCTTCAGGAGATGCGCTACGCAGCGGAGCAGCTGACCGATGTTCAGCAGGGCGCCCTGGATATCGCCATGCAGCGCTTTTCCCGCCGGGTGGGTGAGGTGGCCGCCGGCACTGGTGTGCTCAAGGACGTGTTCGAGGAGTACGGCATCGAGGTGCGCAACGTCGACGGCACCATGCGCGACGTGACCGACATCCTGGGCGACTATGCCGAGGCAATCAAGAATACTGAGGGTGACTCGCAGAAACTGCTGCTGACCTTCAAGGGCTTCGATACCGAAGGCGCCGCCCTGGTGAACATGCTCAAGGATGGCCGCGACGGGATGAATAAGATGCGCCAGGAGGCCCACGATCTGGGTGTGGTAATTGATGAGGATCTGTTGCGCGGTGCGGAGGACGCCAAGGATGCCCTGGCCAGGTTGGGATCGGTGATCAAGACCCGGACCACGAGCGCCGTACTGGAGCTGGCGCCGGAGATCGAGGAGTTGGCTACGAAGTTCCTCGAGGCACTGCCGGGAATCATCGGGTTCACAGGCGAACTGCTTAAAATGACAGGGCTGGTGGAACAGACAGAGATTGATCGTCTGGAAAAGGATGTGCGTGGCTTTGAGATGGCAATAGCGAGTAACAACATAAAACTAGCAACATTAAATCGCACCCTTGAGATAGCCAGAGAAAACATGGTGTTGATTGGCCCCCCCACAGAAGAGGTCGCAGATAATATAAAAAAACTGGAAGTCAACGTATTAGATCTCACCCTGCAGAACCAACAGGCCCAGTTAATAATTGATGGATTGAATAGGGAGATGGCCGCTTTAAAAACGAAGTCTGATGACGCCGCCCCCAGCGTAGACAACCTGGGCACATCGATGGATAATACCGCCGGCAAAGCCAAGGAGCTGGAAGGTGCAACCATATCTGCAGGCGAACAAGCCGATCTGATGGGGGCCGTATTTGCAGTGGCCTTCACCGCGCCGCAGGACCAGGGCAGCGCCTGGAAAAACCTGATCATCCGGTATATTGAAATGATCGAAGCCGCGGCCATTGCTGCTTCGGGGGCCAAGGGTGCTGTGGAGTCGATCTTTACCGGGCCGATATCGTGGGGCATACTGATGGCGGGACTTGCCACGCTGGAGTACACCAAGGCCGCTGTGCGCAGGATGAGCTTTGGCACCGGTGGTCAGTTCATAGTTGATGGGTCGGGGGGTACCGATTCGCAGTTGGTCTCATTCTGGGCTACGCCCGATGAACGGGTTACGGTGGAAACCCCGGCCCAGCAGGCCCGGGGCGTGGGGGGGCGCTCGGTTGCCTTCACCCAGGAAATTCATATCCACGGGCCACTGACAGATCTGCAATGGTTGCGCCGCGAGGTGGCCCCGGCACTGGAGGAGGATGCCCGGCGGCTGACAAATAAACTGGCGCTCCGGCAATGATAACCACCTCGGCACAATGGAAGTCTCTGGTGCAGCTCGCGGGCGGTGAAATGACCGTGCTGGCCCGGCTTTACTACGGGCTCCAGGGCGCAACCGATTATATCTCGCTGGCCGATAGGGATGGGGTGAGTATCGGCGCGGAGCGGTTCCTGGGGGTGCTGGAAAAAGTACCCGATGTCGCGTCGTTATTGAACATGGACACGCACGAATACGGGATTACTAATTTTAACCTGCTGATAAACAATCTTGAGTACGAGCCCGGTGGAAGGTTCAGCGACATTCTGGAGGATACGGCCTATGGCACGGGCACCAGCACGGGCTTTGAGAACCGCCGTATTGATATCCGTGTCCATCTACCAGGTATTACATCGTTTGCTAACTGCTTCAAGTTGATGGAGCACGGCAAGATCCTGGATATCGATCACTCGCGCGAGGTAACAACCATCAGCGTGGAGGATCAGACCGAGATCATCAAGGGTGCCGTCGGCACACTGTTGACGGGGTCCGATGCCGCCAGTCTGCAGGCCGGCGTGTTGCCGGAGGATTCCGCAGATAAGATACGGCCGGAGATCTACGGCGATCGCAGTTATTGGCGGGGCGAAACCACGGATCTGAGCTTGACCACCGGCAAGCAGGAGCACTCCATGGCGCCTATCGCGTATCGCGGCGTGGGTATTTCAGCGGTGACGGGTAATGTGGCGCACTTCTGGTTTGTGGCCGGCCACCTGCTGGGCCCGGACTTCAAACTGTTTGGATGGTTCCCCTCATTTGGGCGTTATCTGGAGTTGATCGGTTTTGATATTGAGGAGCATACCAGCGATGGTTGTACTATCTCGCACTCGCTGAACGCCGCCTGGCGGGATTGCGTCTATGGCGATGGCACGGCCAGTACCGAAGTGAACGTGGGATCTGGGGACTGGACCGACGAGGGCAGGGGCAATAACAGCGATGTGGATGATTACGCCTACTCATCGATCGAAGCCGCATGGCCGGCTGTTGATAGTGCCGACATTTACCTGGACTTCTCGGGCTGGAAATTGCCTTCAGGTTCTACAGTATCAACCAATGTTGCCTATGCAATCGCCTGGTATAGCCGGGGTTCGGGGATATCCGACAACCAGGTGACTTTCATAATTGGCGATAGCGGCAACCTTCCTCCCGGGTTGGCGTCAGGTTCGCTCGAAATTGTATCATGTGGCATC
>DAOWIJ010000215.1 GCA_030640955.1 Fidelibacterota bacterium | reverse complement strand
GAAATGCCGGCCACCGAAAGTACCTTCAGCCGCGCATCATCAGTGATTACCGGGCCCATACCACAGCCCACCGCGGTCAGGGTCATCTTAATACTGGCACGGTGTCCGTGTCCATCGCCAAGGGGCACTATATTCAAGTCATAGATCAGGCCCAGATCTACTATGTTGACTGGTATCTCGGGGTCATAGCAGGCGCGCAGTTGGTCCCAGACCTGGGCTTCCAGATCGGGTCCTTCTGTCGGTTTATCGTCTGTTGGAATCTCAGGTTTGTCGGCCTGCATGCCAAGGACATCTGCATCGGCTCCATCGATACGGGCCATATTCCCCAGTATCAGCACCGTATAGCTGCCTCCAAGAGCCTGAGTAATGGTCACTTGCTGGCCTTTCTTTAAAGTAATCCGGTCCCCTGACGGCACCAGCATGGCCCGTACATCGCGGGTAAGGATTACATTTTCGTTTTTTTTCATCGCACTCACAATTATTACTCAGTGGTGGTTGTTTCCGAGCCTGGTTCCAGGCCCGCCGTCAAGGTTCTCCAGGCCAGCATGGCGCACTTAACCCGGGCGGGGAATTTGTGTACATCCGCCAGGGCAGCCAGCTTGCCCAGGGCGTCGGAATCGATTTCTCCCGTGGTTGCCATGTGTTGGAACTTCTCAAACAGCTCCTTGGCCTCGGCGATCGTTTTCCCTTTAATAACGGTGGTCATTATGGAGGCGGACGACTTGGAAATGGCACAACCGGTACCCACGAAGCGTACATCCTTGATGGCGTCATCCTCAATTTCAATATAGAGGTCTAAGTGATCGCCGCACAGGGGATTATGTCCCTTGGCGCTGTGAGTCGCTGTTTCCAGCGTACCGAAGTTGCGTGGATTCTGATTGTGATCAAGTATCAATTGCTGGTATAAATCACGCAGGTCATTCACTTGCGGTATCCTCACCATCGATCCAGCTCTGGGCCAGCTGATCCAGATGCTCCCTGATTCCCTCATGACCAATCCGGCTGGTGACTTCACCGGCATAGCCGTTGATCATCAGGCGGAGGGCGCTCTCCTCATCAATACCTCGGGTACGCAGGTAAAAGAGCGATTCATCATCTACACGGCCGACCGTAGACCCGTGAGAGCACTTGACATCATCGGCGTAAATCTCCAGTTGGGGGTTGGAGTGCACCAGGGCGTCATCGGACAGCATGAGATTGTTATTGCGCTGATCAGCATTGATCTGCTGGGCCTCGGGTTGTACTACCACCAGTCCGTTGAATATCCCGTGTCCGTGCCCATCCAGTATGCCTTTATAGACTTCCCGGCTGGATGTATTGGGGACGGCATGTTCAATTTTGGTATGATTGTCCACGTGAGCGCCGCTACCGGCAAGATAGAGGCCACCCAGATAAGCCTCGGCTCCTTCACCCGCGAGTCTGACGCTGGTATCGTTGCGAACCAGGCCACCACCAAGTGTCACGGTGTGGAGGCTCAGACTGCTGTCTCCCGTCAACTCGGCCTGAAGCGCATGGGTCTGGAATGAGCCTGGTGTCTCCTGCTGCAAAAGGATGTAATCCATGCTGGCATTGCGGTCCAGGAGGATTTCCGTTACGCTATCGGCCCAATAGGTGGCCTCCCCCTGGCCCATGTGCTGCTCAAGGATGGTCACCTGGCTGTTTTCACCGGCGACCACCAGCGTGCGGGGAAGAGACAGGACAGGCTGATCAATGGAGGTCTGGAGATAAATAATCTGGATTGGCCCGGTGAAGGTCACGCCGGCGGATATTTCGACAAACACGCCGGCCGACCAGAGGGCCGTGTTCAGGGCGATCAATGGCCGGCTAGCGTAATTTGCAGCCTTTGACAGATAATTCAGTGTGCGCTCAGGTTGTGAGGATAGTGCATCCGCCAAGCTTTCCACACGCACACCCCGGGGCAGACCCTCCAGGTTCGATAGTCCGGCCGCTACCCTGCCATTGGCGATTACGATACGCGTACCATCAGCCCAGTGGTAAAACGGTGTTTTACCTGTAAAATGCTCTCCGGCTTCAGGCAAAAGATATTCGGTTTCCTGTAAGGCAGCCAGACTGGTGTTACGCCATTCCTCTTGTTTTCTATGGGGGAAACCGTGTTTGGTAAAGGCCGCCATTGCCGCATGCCGGACATCAGCGTACTCCTCGGGCTGGCCGGCAAACACACCTTTTTTTTGGAGCCGGTCCAGGTGTCTGCCGTATGCTTTTATGCCCGAAGATTTATTGGTAGTTACAGTCATGCTGACTCGACCGTTGATCCATTTTCACCAGCTCGTTCCCGGAGCCAACCGTAACCCCGCTGCTCCAGTTCACTGGCAAGCTCCGGGCCGCCGGATTTGACTATCCGGCCCTCGGAAAGTACGTGGACATAGTCCGGTTCCATGTAATCCAGCAGGCGCTGGTAGTGGGTGATCACCAGGAACGAGCGGTCAGGACTGCGGAAATTGTTCACACCTTCAGCCACGATTTTAAGGGCGTCGATATCGAGCCCTGAATCGGTTTCATCAAGAATGGTGAAAGCAGGTTCCAGGGCCAGCATCTGGAGGATTTCGTTGCGCTTTTTTTCGCCACCGGAGAAGCCTTCATTTACCGGACGATAGAGGAAGCTATTGTCCAGATCTACAGACTTGACCTTGCTTTTAATCATGGCGAGGAAATCGACGGCATCCAATTCTTCTTCCCCACGGTACTTTCTTACCGCGTTTACAGCGGCTTGTAGCAGGTAGATATTATTTACACCGGGGATTACGACCGGATACTGGAATGACAGAAACATCCCCCTGCGAGCGCGCTCTTCCGGAGGTAAGTCGATTATATCTTCACCCTGGTAAGTAAAGCTGCCGGCGGTAATCTCATAGTCTTCCCGGCCCGCCAGGACCTGTGCCAGCGTGCTTTTGCCGGAGCCGTTAGGTCCCATTATAGCGTGGAGTTCCCCCTGGTTTATTTGCAAATCGATACCCTTGAGGATCTCCTTACCCTCAACGCTCACGTGCAGATTTATAATTCTTAACATTGATGGAGAAGCCTTAATTTGATGTATCCATGGTTTAGCCGACCGCCCCTTCCAGGCTGACTTCCATGAGTTTCTGGGCCTCCACGGCGAACTCCATGGGCAATTTCCTGAAAACGTCTTTGCAGAATCCGTTCACTATCAATGAGACGGCATCCTCAATCGCCAGGCCCCGCTGACGGCAATAAAAAATCTGGTCCTCCCCAATGCTGGATGTTGACGCTTCGTGCTCCATCTGGGCTGACGAATTGCGCACGTCGATGTATGGGAAGGTATGAGCGCCGCACCGGTCGCCTACCAGGAGCGAATCACACTGGGAGTAGTTGCGGGCATTGACGGCGCCCGGCATGATCTTTACCTGTCCACGGTAAGTATTCTGGCCGAAGCCCGCGGAGATACCCTTGGATATAATGGTGCTGCGGGTGTTAGCTCCAATGTGGATCATCTTGGAGCCGGTATCGGCTTGCTGGTAATTGTTGGTCATGGCCACCGAGTAAAACTCGCCGATGGAATTGTCTCCCTGCAATATGCAGCTGGGGTATTTCCAGGTAACGGCCGAGCCGGTTTCCACCTGGGTCCACGAAATTTTTGAGTTCACCCCCCGGCAGGCGCCACGCTTGGTAACGAAGTTGTAGATCCCACCCACGCCGTTTTCATCCCCGGGGTACCAGTTCTGTACGGTAGAATACTTGATCTCGGCGTTGTCTAAGGCGATCAGTTCCACAACGGCGGCGTGGAGCTGGTTTTCGTCGCGCATGGGGGCCGTACAGCCTTCCAGGTAGCTCACAAAGCTATCGTCATCGGCAATAATCAGGGTGCGCTCGAACTGGCCGGTCTTGGCGGCATTGATGCGGAAGTAAGTGGACAGTTCCATGGGGCAGCGCACACCTTTGGGTATATATACGAATGACCCATCACTGAATACGGCGGAATTGAGGGCCGCGAAGAAGTTATCGGTGTGGGGAATCACCGAGCCCAGATAGCGCTCCACAAGTTCGGGATATTTCTCAACCGCTTCGGAAAATGGGCAAAAGATCACACCCGCATCGGCCAGAGCCTCTTTAAAGGTTGTAGCCACCGATACGGAATCGAATATAGCGTCAACAGCGACGCCGGCCAGTCGCTTCTGTTCTTCAAGCGGGATACCAAGTTTGCTATAGGTTTCAAGCAGCTTGGGGTCCACTTCGTCCAGGCTGCCGGGGCGGGGGTGATCCTTGGGCGCGGAGTAGTAACTGATATCCTGGTAATCGATGGGATCGTACTTGGCTTTGGCCCAATGGGGTTCGGCGCCCTGTTCAGCCAGCTGCACCCAGTGCCGGTAGGCCCGCAAACGCCACTCCAGCAGGAATCGCGGCTCGTTCTTACGGGCTGATATCAGGCGCACCACTTCCTCATCCAGGCCGGGGGGTAGGGTCTCCTGCTCGATGTCGGTTACGAAACCGTATTTGTACTCCTGGCTGGTGAGCTGGTCTATGGTTTGCTGGTCACTGGTCATTTACGGCAATTATCCTGATGCTGATTGGTTGATAAAGTTGGGAGAGCAGTTAAGCAGAGGGCAAAAGCCTATTCCCAACTTTCCCTGGCTTCCTCAACTTCCGTCGGTTGATGCTCGCCTGGATTTATGGGAAAACCGAGCCTCTGTCGGGCTTTATCGGTCATCATTTCCGGGCGCCACTGGGGATCGAAGGTAATCTCCATGTGCGCCGCGTTCACGCCATCCAGCGCCTTCAGGCGGTTAGTGACATCAGCGGACATGCGGCCACCCATGCCGCAGCCCGGGGTCGTGAGGGGCATGGTAATATTTATATCCGCCAACCCCTTTTTCACGGCATGAATATCAATGCTGTAAATCAGACCCAGGTTCCACAGATCCACTGGCAACTCGGGATCATAGCACTGCTCCAGTACCTCTATAATCTGACGGCGCTCAACCACCACTTATTCCTTCCGGAATCTGATCGGGTGCAAAATGATGGTGCTTGATCACATCAGCCAGACTCATTTCATTGAAGACCGATATGATTGTGTCGTTGATAATCTGTAGCGGTGAGCGGATCACACAGGTGTCACTGTGGGTACAGCCATGCACGGTAATACAGTCCACCAGGCCGATGGGGCCCTCCATGCGCTCCAGGAACTGCAACAGGTTTTGTTTCGACAGATCGCCCTTGATGTGGTAACCGCCACGCGCCCCCTTGACAGGCTCTACGAAGTCCTTCTGGGCCAGTTGCTGCAGCACCTTGGACAGGACGGGGAAGGGGATGTTATTATGGTCGGATATTTCCCGCACATTAATGGTATTATTCCCTTCAGCATGGCTCAGGTGGCTGAGGGCAATCAGGGCGTATTCGGTTTTTTTTGTTAGTTTCAGCATAGCTTTAATGCAGACTATTATGATCGTATTTAAAATTACGACCTATTTAGTCCTATTGCAACCAGTTGAGGTAGTTTTTGGTCGTAGATGGGAGCAAACTCACCCGACCAAAGAACCTCTCCCCGCTCGGCTCCGCCGAGGCCCCTCCCCTGAAGCGGGAGGGGTAAGCGACCAAAGATTTAGGCAATTAATATTCTTTATGGCGCTGATCAACAAGTGCCGGGTCCGATCCCTCTCACTTCAGGAGAGGGACCTCACGAAGTGAGAAGGGAAAGGTATCTTTAGTGACACCAGGTAGACATGGTTTACACATTTTAGAGTTAAGGAAGCCGTCAGGCATAGGTTTGGGAAGTTGGCGCAGGATGAAGGAAGCTTGGAAGGAGCACGCCCCGGCTAGCCGGGGCGTGCTTTGCACTTTCCAAGGCGATAAACTCTCTGTTCACCAAAGCAGGGAGTGGCCATGGAAGTGCGCTACAAAGTTATGAGTAATGTTTTTGATTTCCGACTGGAAATGGTTTGCAGCGCCCAGAAATATGGGATAACAGAGGCGGCCCGGCTGTTTGAGGTGTCCCGGCCCGCGGTGCACAAGTGGGTTGGGCGGTTTGACTTGGAGGGGTTGCAGGGGCTCAATGATCGCAGCCGGTGAGAAAACGGCCCACAACGGGATGCTGTTTGTAAACCGGCTGTTTGCTCACCTCCAAAGCCTGGGGATGGATCTTTCCCAGATTGTGGTTCAGACCGATAGCGGCACCGAGTTCGTGAACAACAGTCCCGATCTGTCCAAGCAGTCAGCCTTTGAGAAAGCGGTTGATCAAGCCCGTTCCACACTCAATAGAATTCCACCCCGGGCCTGCACCTGGCAGAGCGAAGTGGAGCGGGCCAACGGGATCATCGAATATGAACTGCTGGAGGTGGAACGATGGTCCACCAAATCCGAACTGGTGGCCAAAACCACCGCCTGGGAGTCCGCCAGCTGGCGGACTTCAACCGCATACGGCCCAACGTGTACCACCAGAACCGGACGCCCTGTCAGCGCTTGAAAAGGGCCGGCATCCCATCCAAAACAGCCGAGCAGGCCTGCCTCTGGACGGTGACTATTCTGGATGATCCCAAGTTTAAAGAGATTAACTTCGCAGTACCCCAATCTGTAAACCATGTCCCTAGACTTGATATAATTTTACCATTTGCTTATTGCATCACTCATTAATTGCGTGTACTTTTCATGTTCATGGCAAGATATGCCGTTGTTTGCTTTGGCTAAAGTTGAATTAGAGGAGATAATATGGGCATAGGTTTTACAGAGCTGTTAGTTGGTCTCCTGATTTTACTGGTGGTGTTCGTCGTATTCCTCGTACTCCGAGGGTTTTTCTGCTGGTATTGGAAGATCAATCGCATTTTGGCATTGTTGGAGAAGATTGAGGCGAAACTCCCAGCGGATGACGAACAACTGGCGCCCGGTGTCACGAACTCAGAATAAACGATAATGACGCGATTTAGCGGATAGTTTATCGTACGGATTCAGATGCTATTGTCATCCTCCACGTCTTCAAAAAGAAGACCAAGGCAACATCCAAGTCCGTAATCGATAATTGCATTCGCCGTTTACAGGAGTACGACGGTGCTTAAGGAGAAAAAAGACCGCCTGAAAGCAAAAGGGTGGAAAGTCGGTTCTGCCGATGAATTTCTGGAGTTATCGCCGGAGGAGTCGGCCTATCTTGATCTTAAAATCAGGCTGCGAACCCTGCTGCGTGAGAGCCGGAAATCTCAGCACCTCTCGCAGATACAGTTTGCCAAGCGGATTCACTCGAGTCAATCAAGGGTTGCAAAAATGGAAAGTGGCAATCCATCGGTCTCACTGGATTTGATCATCCGATCATTGCTGGCACTTGGTACCACCAACAAAGACCTGGCGAAGATTATAGCTGCCGAGAGGTAGCCTGCCCCCTCATCTCAATTTCTTCACCGCCGGCAGCCGACAGTAATGTTATGAAGATGATCTGTTTCATCCGCTTGGCCACTGCCTGGCGCATTTCAGTATCAATGTTGTCAATCGGTTTGCTCACAATATACATCTGGATGATCTAGTACACCTTGCCCCTCAACGCATCAGTGGGCTTCATTTTTGCGATCCTTCGCGCTGGCAGGTAACTCACGATAAGGACTATCATCGACACCAGTATCGTCGTAGTCACAAACAGCCCCACCGAGTATACTGATATAATCCGTCCAGCCATGATAAAGCCCATCTCGGCCGCATCCACATCGCCCATTCCATACATTTCCAACAGGGGAATACCGGTCGTGGCGGACCAATACAATACCGGTCCTCCAAGAATTATGGTCATAATCAAGGCCAGGAAGGCATTCATCCCTCCCTCAGTGGTAAACAGGCCAACCACTTTAGGGCGTGTCATCCCTAGAGCCATGAGGGTGCCAATTTCTTTCTGCCTACGGAAAATAGTGAGGACCTGGGAGTTGAAAATTCCCATGGCGGCCAGCGCAAGTAGTATGGCATAAAGTATTGGCGCCGCTTGGCGGTCGGCATCAATGGCGGCCACCATATGGCGGTTGAGATATGCCGCATCACGGAGAATCCAGCCGTCAGTTTCTGCGAGGGCATCCAAACCCTGAGCGTAGGTCACATAGCTGGCTTCACCGGGCATGCTCAGCATCTGTTGCATACGCTCAATGGGAATCCATATCTGGCCCAGATCAATCTGGAAATTCTCCGTCTCCATGACGGCCACGACGATCCCTTCCTGGGCATCGTAGGTCTTGTTGGCATCCAGCCACCGGATGATGAACGTATCGCCTGCCTTCAAGTTGCTGCTCTTGGCCATCCCCGCGCCGATGAGTACCGGGATATCGCTGCCCTCATAGCCAGCGAGAGTACTACTGGGGAAATCAAGTATGGTTTGCCCGGGAATAATCCCTTTCATGATCACCGGACGAATTCTGCCGTTGGGATAAATAGCCGCTTGTGAGATCAGCACCGGTACCGCCTGACCATCCTCAATCAGTGCGGCCACTGGCGATGGAGGTGTGCCGTGGGCATCTTCCAGGGCGATGGGATCGGCGGGATCATAATCCGGGTGCCAGTATGCACCACCAGCTATCTCCGTATCGATTAATATCTGTAACGAGTGCTCTTCCATCCCCTGATACAGGCCGGTCATAAAAATGATCAGGAAAAAGGATATGGCGGTAACGAATACATTGAGCCAGGTACGCACACCGGCGCCGACAAGATTCTTATAGGCAAGTTTCAGTATCAGCATGAATTCCCTCAGTGTGCCATCTGGGGCAGGGTTTAATGATTATTGGAGGTCGATTATCCGAAAACAACCAACTTCCAACCTCACTCAGTAGATAGGCCTACTTTCTCAGCGAAGCTTTGGAAAACCGTGATTCGGGTATATCCACATCGAATTCGATAGTGTCGATAACCCACTGCGTGCCCTTGCTGTTGCGCTTCAGTTCGTCCTTAAAGTTGAACGACGTCGGATACCAACGTCCTTCAATCTTCATCACACCGCCCATTGTAGAAGACTTCAGCAACTTGCCACTTTTGGCGTACAGTTCCTCTTTCATGGGCAGCAGGTATTCAACATCGACCCACGACCGGCGCTTGGGATAGGACACATCGCTAACCTTGGCGTCCAGATACAGTATCCAGTACTTGCGGCCATCAATCACTTCCGAACCCTCAACTGTGGCATTATACATTTCCAGTAGTGGGCGGTCTTCCATCATGTCGGTGTAGGACATATCCGAGCCCATAACCGATTGGCGTAGCATGTGTCCCGAGATCTGGATGATGCGGTCGGTCTGCGGTGAGTAGGTCCACAGTTTGTCCTTGGTTTTCAGCATCTTGGTGCCGGCCTCACGTGGGGGCGACAGGTACTCGGTGAAGGCCAGATTCGTACCCACGACCCAGCTACGCGATTCGATGGTGCGGCTGGCACGGCGGCCATGGACGATCATCTTACTGGTAATCACACGATTATCAGCCGACATGTTGTCATCAATGGCCTTGATGAGTTCCTCAGCTGTCGGTTGTTCGGACTGAGCCGACAGCACCGACAGAATAAGGGCAAGAAAGGTGGTGTTGCGTAAAATCTTGATCATGTTTCCAACTCCTTGAACAACTGGGCCATTTCCCGTTTATAGATTCCCCGACCGGCCAACATCGTCCCCAGCACGGTGGCAAATACGCCTGGAATAAACCCGATATAGAATTGATCAGGCGTCACCCGGCTTCTCATGATAGCCGACATGGGGTAATTCATACTCTCCATCAATTCCGAGTAATCGATACCCACCTCCTGCATCCAATAGGTAAGCGAAATGCCGATAATGCTACCGACTACAGTACCAATGAAGCCAATCATCACCGCTTCCATAATCATTGAGCGATAGACATGGCCTTTCGATTCACCCAATGCCAGACGAATCCCAATTTCGCCATATCGGCGAAGCCCATTCATGAGCCCCAGATTCCATAGGACCACCGTAACAATGGTCATGAATATCAATAACATAATCATCAAGGCCGCATCCATAAAGTCAACCAGAGG
>DAOWIJ010000041.1 GCA_030640955.1 Fidelibacterota bacterium | reverse complement strand
TGAGCACGTGCCCCAGACCGCACAGGGTGGTAATGACCAGAGATTTACGCACAGACCACCTGCCCGACTGGCCGAGTACTATAAAGGGAAGGTAATGATCGGGGCCGGTCAGCGTGTGTATCAGGGCGACGGCAGCGGTTGTAAACAACAGTATGGGCAGTGTGCCTTCCATATCAGCATATCCTCGGTAGTTGATCGCCGGATAGTAGGTCGAGTATGCGCCGGCTGCCAAACTCGTTGATACACTCGACACGGGGCGGCTCCCCGGCCGCCACTTTGCCGACCACGGCCGGTGTGTTTTCAGGGGATACAGCTTTCAAAAGCTTGACGATTTCAGTGCCCAGTTCTTCCGGGGCGAAGATGGCGAACTTGCCCTCGTTGGCCACGTACAGCGGGTCCAGGCCCAGCAGTTCGCACGCCCCCTGGACTGGGTCATTGACAGGAACCTTGCTGTCTTCCAGGGTCACCTGCACATTGGCTGACTGGGCGATCTCGTTCAGTACGGAGGCCAGGCCGCCACGGGTCATGTCCCGCAGGCAGTGAATCTGCGCACCGAATTCGTCGATAATCGCGGCTACCTCCCGGTGCAGGGGCCGGGTATCGCTCTCCATCCGGCCGCTTTCGAAGTTCAGGTGTTCCCGCTCGGCCATGATGGTCATCCCGTGGTCGGCCACCGTGCCGTTGATGATCACCGCATCTCCAGCGGCCACCCGTTCAGGACCAATCCGGGCGCCTGGCAGCAACTGGCCGATCCCAGCCGTGTTAATGAAAATGCCGTCGCCTTTGCCGCTATCCACGACCTTGGTATCGCCGGTGACCAGGTTCACACCGGCTGCTGCTGCGGCCTTGCCCATGGTCACTAATATCTGCCGGAATGACTCCATGGCGAAGCCTTCCTCCAAGATGAAGGCGCAGCTCAGGTAGGCTGGTCGCGCCCCGCACATGGCCAGGTCGTTGATAGTGCCGTTCACGGCCAGATCGCCAATGTTGCCGCCGGGGAAAAACTGGGGAGTTACAACGTAGGAATCGGTGGTGAAGGCCAGCTCGCCGGTCAGGCCGTTGATTACCACGCCATCGTGATCATTCTTCAGTCCGCCCGTGGGGAAATGGGGGAGGATCACCTCACGGATGAGCTGCTCCATGCGCCGTCCGCCACCGCCGTGGGCCATGGTGATCCGCTCATCATCCTCAAAGGGCAGGGGGCAGTTCAGTTCCATCAGCCCACTTTCCTGTGATAGCGGTAGTAAGCCGCGCAGACCCCTTCGCTGGAGACCATGGTGGCGCCCAGGGGGTGATCCGGTGTGCACTCGTTGCCGTAGGCCGGGCATTCCACCGGTTTCTTCCAGCCCTGGAGCACTTCACCGGTAATGCACAGCTCCGATTCGCTGGTGATAATATGATCCACCTGGAACCTGGTCTCAGCGTCGAAGGCGGCATACTCCGGCTGGAATCCCAGACCACTGGCGTCGATTTCCCCGATGCCACGCCACTTGCGTGGCATGATCCGGTAGATTTCCCTGATCGTCTGTTGGGCGGCTTTATTGCCGGCCCGCCGCACGCTGCGGCCGTACTGGTTCTCCACGCCGTAGCTGCCCTTCTCCAGCTGCACAACGGTCATGTAAATGCCTTCCAACAGGTCCAGCGGCTCGAATCCGGTAACGGTAATGGGCACCTTGTATTTATCGGCCAGGGGGATGTACTCTTCATAGCCCATGACAGTGCACACGTGCCCGGCAGCCAGGAATCCCTGTACAACATTATTGGGCGACTGAAGGATTACTTCGATGGCAGGTGGAACCAGAACCTGCGAGACCACCTGTGAATAGTTGGTAAGTCCCAGCTGGGCGGCCTGTTTTACCGCCATAGCGTTGCCGGGCGCCGTGGTCTCGAACCCGATGGCAAAGAAGACCACTTCGCGATCCGGATTTTCCTGGGCGATCTTCACCGATTCCAGGGGCGAGTAGACGATGCGTACATCGCCGCCTTCAGTGCGTATGCTCATCAGGTCTTTGTCTGAGCCGGGCACCCTGAGCATATCACCGAAACTGGTAAATATGACCTCCGGTCGGGCGGCTATAGCCAGGGCCTTGTCGATCTGTTCCAGGGGAGTTACGCACACCGGGCAGCCGGGCCCATGCAGCAGTTTCACCTTCTGTGGTAAAAGGTCCTGGAGGCCATACTGCATGATAGTGTGCGTCTGGCCGCCACATATTTCCATGAGTGACCATTCCCTGGTGACGGCCGCCTTAATCTTGTC
>DAOWIJ010000265.1 GCA_030640955.1 Fidelibacterota bacterium | reverse complement strand
CGTGAGCTATTTTGAGTGGGTCCAGAATATTCAGCAATTTGCCTGGCAGGCGGAAAAAGTTGACGAGGAATTAAACCGCATTCTGAAGACAAGTTTTAACCAGGTCATGGAATTTCATGATGGTTGTGATTGCACGTTGAGGCAGGCCTGCATGGCGCTGGCCCTGCAGCGGGTTTATCAGGCCTCCAAGGCACGCGGGTATATCAGGGTGTGAGTATTGTGGCTTTCCAACGGACCCAACGGTTGTGATCAAGATCACTGCTTAGCTAAAGTGTGACCTGGGACAAGGCTGCCGGCTCCAATCCAGACTAATATTGGATCGAGTATGGAAGCGTACCGGATAGATAGCGTCATGCAAAGTGTTGACCATCATAGTAAATCAGCAACCTTTATTGGTTGGTTTGTGGGGACCTCTCCGGAGCACCAGATATGGTACCGGCGGCGTTTACTTGTGAAACTGATTCTGTTTATGGTCTGCTTTCTGGGCGCAATGGCTGGTGTGCTCCTGCTCTCCTCATAATCCATCATGGCAGCGCCATGCTGTCCACCTTACCCTGACTGAAAGACGCCCCGTATGGGGCGTCTTTTTATTGCGGGCACGGGCATCTACAAGTGCTGATCTGCTCTACGCCAGACCGCCAATAACAGGCCGCTGATCACCACCGCACCACCCCAGAGTGTATGGTTGGCGGGAACTTCGTCGAGCAGAAGGTAAGCAAGCAGACCAGCCTGTAATGGCTCCAGAAGACAAAACAAAGAGATAAGAGGGGCGCCGAGGTGACGCAGACCCCAATTGAAAATTGTGTGTCCGCCAACTGTTGGCAGCAGGACCAGCAAGAGGAGATATAACCAGGGTAGAGCCTCTGACGGTATCGGTGGAGTTTTCATCACCAGTTGCGCAATACCAAGACAGACGGCAGCCGTAGCATAAGTGACCTCAACGTGCATCAAAGTGCTGAGTTGCCGGCGCGCCCGCTGGCTGAAAAGAAAATAGATTGCCGCGAAAAAGGAGCCTGCCAGGGCCAGTAGATTGCCCCGTAGAGATGTTTCCCACAGGTCCGCGTTGTCACTGGCGGAAAGTTCATGAAACTGTATAAGTGCAACGCCCGCCAGGGCCACTAGTGAGCCGGCGATCTGTCTGGGCGCTACCCGGGCTTTTAGCAGCGTGATCGAAATGCCAATAACAAAAATGGGATGAGTAGTGACCAGCAGTACCGCTATGGCCACGGTAGTATACTTCAATGATAGAATCCACGAGGCAAAATGAAATGCCAGGGAAACACCAGCGGCTATTGAATAGCGGTAATGAGACCAGTCTATAGGGCTACCCCTTAGTTCCCTGAGGAACCAGGGGAGGAAAATCAGGCTGGCGCCCGCCACACGGATAAAACTGATGGTGATGGCCGACAATCCAGGCAGGAATTTGATCCAGATGGCGGACGATGAGGTCATTACCGAACCACACAATACCACTGCAATGGCCAGCGGGAAGGTTACATCACCGTCGTTAATCCTGTTATAGAGACCGCTTATCATGTCTTTGTCGGGATCAGAAATTAGATTGGATGGTACGTTGGCAGAAGAATTATCGTAAACCAAAGCAAGATTGATAGCTTCTCCTTAAGCAGTTGGCGTTTAATTTCGGGTATGCCGGAGCTCCCCGAAGTTGAAACCGTGGTCAGGCACATTGGTCCGTTGGTCAGCGGTCGGAGCATTGAGGGTTTTACTGCCCATTGGCATAAAGTGACCGCGCCTGAAACAGCGGAAAGGTTTGCCGCCCAAGTCACCGGTCAAAGAATTGAAACATTTGTGCGCCGAGGGAAATTTATTCTTCTACAGCTCGAGCACGGCTGGGTGCATATCCACCTGCGGATGACCGGCCAACTGCTGGTTGCTGATAACGGACAAAAAAGCAATGCTCATATACGGGCCAGCTTTGACCTGTCCGGAATGCGAAGCCTGTTGTTCAAGGATACTCGTAAATTCGGCCGGATCGGTTACCTTAACGATCTGGCAATACTGATGGATAAGCTGGGACCGGAACCTCTGGAATCATCCTTTACGCCGCATCAGCTTGCTAACATGCTTCACGGCAGCAGGCGGCAGGTGAAACCGTTATTGCTGGATCAGTCTTTCATAGCCGGACTAGGCAATATTTACGTGGATGAGGCGCTGTTCCGGGCCCGTATACATCCCGCGACAGCGGCGCGCGCCATATCAACGGTGAAGGCGCACCGTCTCCATAGGGCCATCCAGGAGGTTTTGACTGAGAGCATCCGGCTTAAAGGCACCACTTTCAGGAGTTTCCGGTTTGGAGCAGACCAGTCGGGCGAATTCCGACAGAGTTTACAGATTTTTGGCCGAATGGGAGAACCGTGTCCTAACTGCGGGACAAAAATCTCCAAGATCAGGATCGCCCAGAGAGGAACCCACTTTTGTGGCAGATGTCAGAGAAAAATTGGGGCGCATAATTCTTAAGTCCTGGCGTGAAAAATAAGTGCACATCAAATCATTCACCTTCTTGATTTTACCGGTACCATTCCCTAACCTCAAACGGATGTTGCGTTCCCATTTTACAGTTGTAGCAATACTGGTGCTTACCGGTTGTGCTACCCACCCCACTATCAGCCCCCTGCCATTAGGCCAGGGTGAATCCTATGCCGGGTACACCTTAAGTGCAGAGAACGTACTGCCACTGGTTTATTACCGTCACGGTTTAACCGATACATGGGACCTTGGACTGCGGGTAGGTTTGCCAATCTATGGTACCGGAGTGGATATCAGCAGATTGTTATCCACCAGTGAAAAGCGGTCTGACGTGCTTAATCTGGCCTATAGCTTTAACCCCAATCACAACGTTGACCTTACCTACTACCGTGTGAAGCACAAGGTGAAGATTAATGAGAAAAAGGGGCAGGCTTCCCGCAGAATCAGGTACTACGGCCTTCGCGGCATGGTGATTGTCAGCGGCATGAATGGCTGGAGAAGCAACCGCTTTGGAATCCTCTTCGGTGGCGCCCCAGCCGTTAAGGGACCGGATGCCGAGAGCCTGCCCAGGCTGCACCGCTACCAGTGGGAGATCGGGTATTTCCACGATTTCAATTCCATGCCCATTACCAGCCTGTTCAACCCTGCGGCTTTCGATCATACCCAGGATGAACGCTACGAGGATTACCCCCATTCAAAAGGGGGCCTGCCTTCGGAGTATTCCAGGTTAACGGGATTATCCTTTCGGATTTCCTTTCCCCTTGGACGCGACAAAGCCCCACCCGCTCCGGAAGATGAGGACGTCCCGGAGTGAAACGCCATCAGGTATTGATATCAACACTGGCAGCTGGTTTGCTGCTGTCATGCCAACCGGCCGCGCCAGACATTGATCATGCCATCGCGCTTTATAATCAGGGGCGGCTCAATGAAGCCCGGGCGGAGTTTACCCGCTATCTGAAAGCCAGGCAATTCGATGACCGCTCAAATGAGGCCACCCAGCATATCCTGTTGATCAGGCGCATCAAAAGGCTGGAAAATATTGTCCTGACTCACTGGCAGAACGGCAATCTGGAAGGCGCCCGCCAGGTCGTAAGCGTAATGCGTTACATGCACCCGGTTTACCTGGATTCATCAAAAGTATTGGCCGGCATCAACCTGCAGCCAACACCAGGGACCCGTGACAAGGATTGGCTGCCGCCCGCCCTCAAAGACGACCCCGTCCTGAAGCAACTGGTACCGTACCTGCTGGCAGTGCTTGACCGTCACGAGGGAATGGTCATTCATCTGGCGCGTCAGTGGGAGGCAATCAAATATGATCGGGAAGAACAGCTGGTTGGCGCGTTTGCCATCGCACTATCCTCGCCAGAGACGGTCAGTCTGCTCACGGCCATGGATAACGCTTACCTGGAGTTACTTAACATCAATGGCCAGAGTAATCCCATGATTGAAGAGCTCGGCCGGATCGCCGCCCAGTTCGATCAGCTGCTTCTCTCATTGTCAAATGGGAACCGGCTGGGCAAAACGGTATTTGAATACCGCTTCCATATATTCAAACGGCAGCTACTGATGAAAATCCTGGATATCAAATCGAGGTTGGGCGCCAGTAAAGCCTAGTCGCATGTCCCACCAGGTGGTCCCTGTGCGCTGCACGGCCGACCAATGAAACTTTTCTATCCAGCCTGCATTGAAGCCAGTAATCCAACGAGATTGTTATTTACCGTTGAGTTTATTAAGAACCATTTTTTATAAGGATATAGAATGAAACTAGTGAAATATGCCAGCGGTTGGACCGTAATCCTACTGGCGTTTGTGTTTGTCCCCATAACCTTGCAGTCCAGTCAAGGCGTTGGACGTGGAATTAGTGTCAAGGAAATTAACGACGCCTTTGTCAATGCTGCTGCCGCCGCAAATCCGGCTGTCGTAACGATCCAATCTGAAAAGGTAATGCGTCGTCCCCAGTTCCACCCCTTCCCGGAATTTTTTGGCGACTTTGGCCATCAGGGAGAATCCCGTGGCACGGTACTCGGTTCCGGAGTCATTATTGACGCGAAAAAAGGATATGTAGTGACCAATAACCACGTAGTGGAAGACGCTGAGGAGATCACTATCCAGCTGGGCGACCGCCAGGAGGTACAAGGCGAAGTAATCGGCGCTGATGCCCAAACGGATGTTGCCGTCATCAAAATCGAAACCGATGGCTTGAAATCCGTGAAGATTGGCAACTCCGATGACCTCCGTATTGGCGAATGGGTCCTGGCCATCGGGAGTCCCTTCAGCGAGAACCTGGATCATACAGTAACCTCGGGCATTGTCAGCGCTAAAGGGAGGAGCGAGGTCATATCTGGCCGAGATCGACCTTACGAAGATTTTATTCAAACGGACGCGGCCATCAATCCCGGCAACAGCGGCGGAGCATTAATCAACCTGGATGGTGAGTTGGTCGGCATCAATGCCGCCATCGCCACCGATGGTTTCTCGCGTTCCAACGCGGGAGTTGGTTTCGCAATACCCATCAACCTGGTCATGCGCGTCGTCGAAGACCTGATTGACGATGGGAAAGTCACGCGAGCCAGGCTGGGGGTGGCTATCCTAGATGTGAATTCTTCCCTCGCCAAGGCCTTAGGTATGAAGAATCCGAAAGGGGCTTTAGTAACAAAATTGCAAACCGGTTCGCCTGCAGAAGAGGCGGGTATCAAGGTAACGGATGT
>DAOWIJ010000020.1 GCA_030640955.1 Fidelibacterota bacterium | reverse complement strand
GGTTTTACAGCAGAGGCCGATTATGGTTCCCAGGATTCAACGCACTACACCCTGAATGTAAGTACTGCTTCATCGATCACCACCGTGTCAGCCACTTTCAGGAACAGTGCCGGAGTTGAGCTGGTCACGGTTGAGTTGCAGGATGATGGCAGTCACTGGGATCAGGAAGCTGGTGATCTGACCTTTGGCGCCAGGGTGGCCCTGGCAAAAACCGCGTCTCCCCTCTCGATCAGTCTCAGCCTGTCAGACGGCTCGGAGTCCTATGCTTTTAACGACTTCAAAAAGGTAACCAATGATGGACCCATATCCGTACCGGCGTTGAATGTGAGCGCTGATTTTCTGAATACCGATGGCGCCATTAATCCCGGCGAGAAAGTGCATCTGAGCCTAGCCCTGCTCAACGAAGGGGAATTTGCACATACCGGCCTGACGGCCTATGCGCGCTTTACAGGTCCGGTTGAGGCTTCCGGTGAGAATTACCAGTACTTTTCTGTTGTTGAGCCGGGAGTACCCGCCAGCGTTATATATGACATAGTCGATTCGGATACCTACTCGGAAGTGATCATTTACGAATCGGCCCATGGCGGGAACATGCTGACCGCCAATATAATCCTTTCAGATGATCTGGGAAACGAATGGGAGGCATTACAATCGATCCTCATAGAACCGTATCCCGAATCCCACGGCTATTCCACCGACGTAACCCACAGCGCGGGTTCGGCGGATGCATCTGTTATCGTCAAGGTGATCAACTATCCTCAGATAACCGGTGATAATTATGAAATATCCTTTAGTCAGCAGGATTCCGTCAACCATTGGAATCTCAGGAATACTACGACCGATGCGGTGCTCTACGAAAATATGCTGGAGCTGGGAACATACAATAACGGCAATGCCCCTGAAGGATTTGTCGTCAAGATTGAAGGCATCTACGCCGCGCCGTTTGACTACAACCGGTACAATATAGCCTTTGCTGACGGCACCACCGATGAATTCAGTGCAAGCAGAGCTTTATTCTGGAGTAATTCTGATCCGAATGGCAAGCCTTATATTATAACAAGCTATGCCATGCACGGTTGGGGAGAAAGCGCCCGGGCCGTTGATACATGGGGCGCCGGGACCGAGGAAATAGCTTTGCTGGAAGACGATTATGAATTGCGCTTCACCGGTGTGTACGAGGCTCCGGTTGTGGAAGGCAGTGATACGCTACACAGGATACAGCCTGGTACCGGTTCCATTGCTACTTTTGTCGGCGCTCGCCAATATGATCCCGCTACTCACCCTATGCGTAATGATGTATCTACCGATGCAAACGCTGACGGGCATTTCCTGGTGCGGATCCCCTTTGAAGTCTGGAATAAAGAAACCGGTGAACAGATAGATATTCTGATATATGACCGGCTACAGAATCCGGCCAACGGCGGTGATTTTTACGCTTTCAATCCCAGCGACCGCATGTACTGCTATGTCCTGAACCGTCCCTATAGCGAAACTATTGCTGCGGTTGAATCGGGCGGCGCAGATGAGGCCTATTTGACCTGGAACCTGGTGTTCTGGAATACCGACTGGCAGATAGGTGATACCGTGGCTTTCAACTATTCGAATCCCATTCAGCCGGGAGTTGATCTATTCACCTTTTCAACGTCGAATCTGCAATCTGCTGATAACGGAGTTAAGCCCGTTGGATTTTCTCTCAGCCAGAACTATCCCAATCCCTTCAATCCCGTTACTCAGATAAGTTATGCGGTTCCACGACCAGCAACGGTTCATCTGGTAGTTTACGATCTGCTGGGCCGGGAAGTGGCACGTCTGGTGGATGGCCATAAGCAACCCGGTCCCCATCAATACCGGTGGAACGGCAGGGATGATTCGGGCCGGGAACTGTCCTCCGGCATCTACATCGCCCGCTTCATGGCGCCGGGGTACAGCAGGTCCATCAAGATGTTGCTGTTGAAATGAAACTCGGGGCTGGGGACTTGAGGCTTGGGGCTAGGAACCCGAAACGCGGAACTCATAACTCGTAACTGGATACTTGATGCTGGATGTTGGATATTGGATACTCGGAACTCTGAACTAGATATTGGATATTGGATGGGACTCCGCCAGCGGCGGGGGAATCCCGCCAAAGGAGGGGCTGCTTAAGTAGGGGAGGCCCACATAAGAATGAATAGGCCCCCAGCACATTGCCGGGCCCTTTCGGTTTTAGAACAGTCGAGAATGTTGTTGAGGAATGCTATGTTGTTCGTAATAGAATATTAGCTCTAATGCCCGCGCGGAAAGAGCCGATAAGGAGCTTAAGTTACTGCTTGTTCAATTACATAGACTGAGGAGGATCCGTGGCGATCGAGTTTCACCCCGACATTGTATCTGCCAGACTTCAGCAGATTGAATTCGCCAGGAAGGCAAAATCCGGCCAACATAGCAGCCCTGACGACCAAGCCGCCCCGGACGTCAATCTCCAAATTGCCAGCACTAAAGTCTATAATCTCCACGGTAAAGTGGGCCTGTCAACAGATAAACCAGGCACCCTTCTGGATGCCTACCTGGAGACCAAAAAAGTAATCCAGGAGCAGCTGACCCTCCTCATATCCAATGTTACCGACGCTCTCCAGTTGGGCGCGGATCAGGCCGTTGCCTCTGAAGGGGTCCCTGAATACTGGAATAAGGAAAATACCGCTAGCCGGATATTCTCCATTGCTCTGATGGGATACCAGGAAGGCAGTGACCGGGAACAATTCGCGGATCAGGCCACCACGATGGTCAAGCAGGCCTACAACGATGCCGGTTCTATGCTGGGTTTTGAATTTCCCGAACTGGTGCTGGACACCAGGCAGGCGGTACTGGATGCCCTGGAGCAGTTTAAGGGCGGTGCCGTTCTGAGTGAGATTTCTTTCGAGTAGGTCCGATCTGCTCTTATATATCCCGGCAGTACTCAGCCAAATTTGCCGTCACCCCACTTGAATGCATGGGCAGATACTCGATACTGGATACTCGATTTTGGATATTGGATTGAACACCGCCAGAGGCGGGGGAATCCTGCCAACGCCGGTACGAAATAATAGATAGAACCGTCTGGGTGCCGGGGTTATATTACGGGCTGGGTCCTGTTTACGGTGCCATAACCGAAATATGGGAGAGCGTGATATGAAACGGCTGCTTATCGTGTTTCAGGTCGTTGCGGCGGTAGTGCTTAGCGCCCAGGATATTATCGACGTAGGCGTACGGGGGATCAGCGACGCCAACCGCGACGGCGTGCAAAAGGACCGCCTGGAGGCCAATTACATGTCTACTACGATCCTTGCATCAATCATTATTATTATTATCTCGCAATACCTATTAAAGTTCATATTAGGGCCGTTGAAAGAGTTAAAACAAACCATCTTACGAGTTTCATTCTCCCTTCAGTAATATGCGAATATTTACCATAATCTCAGTGTTGCGTCTAGCGACGATATCCAGAGCATGAGACGTGAATTTAGAGAACTTGCATCATCATTGAGCAGTCAGGTTGATTCAATCCCTCTGTTCAATATGTTCAGAGGCCTGTTCCAGATGCCAAATAAAATGACGATACACAACGCAACTCCGGATTTAATTGGCTTAAGCAACACAACATCGCAAGTGCCGACAAATTCAACTGTGGATAGGGTGGAAAAAATAAAAAATCTTCTGATTATCAGAAGCTAGAGATTATATAGAAGATCATCAGACTGAATAATATATTTCTGTTGTTGGATTATATCATACTCTTAAGTCCTATTATTATCCCAAGGGTCCTATGAGTGAGCGATATTTGGAATACTGGGTGTCATTGTTACACTGATTGCACATTCCCCCGCCCAAACCCACCGATAACTCTTGACCTGACCGCCCGGATGCTGGAAGTGCCGGGGCTATGCATTACATAAAGGGCGGTGCCTTGCTATTACTTATCTAAATGTCGCCGGATCTCTTTCACCTCGGAAAGTATGTGGTAGAGAATATTGTCATCAGGTTTGATGGCCGGCTCACCGGTTGCCACCGAACCGGAAATCGGGTGCAACCCCTTTATTTTTGTTCGCAGATCGGCATGCAGCTCTTCATAGTCTTTAAGTCCCGCCAGATGGCCTTCGTAGCCGGTGCCGGTTGTTGATTGCCCCGCCGTCTGTATCTTGATGGAGCCGATCCCCAGCAGGCGGTCATAGATGGAGCGTACCAGAACAAAGTCTGTTATGGACCGGTAAGGAATGTTCTGCTGTGTTTTTGTGAGTATACCTTTGTGTACTGTAACGCGGTCATCGAGTATGAGGTAGGTGAGGTTCTTGATCCAGAGCTGAATGAGAGGAAAGGAGATGATCCAGGTAACGATAAGACCTGCGATGCAGATCAGCCAGAGGATTTCTACTACCTTCGTTTCGCCGCCTGCCAAATTGACTATGAGATGTGTAATGGCCATTGATACGAGGATACTAACTGTAACAGTAATAAGTATCCATAGGCATTTTGTGTAATACTTTTCATCCGGCTTTATAGATTTGTCCATAATAAATCCATTCCTTTATCCTAAAAACGTATTCCAGAAGTAAGAACAGGAGACACAATCGCACACAGTGCACCGCGAATATACAGCTGAAAGTGCAGTTCTCGCTTTGGAAAAGGAGGGACTGCGTACGAACCGCGGCGGGGCGATATC
This sequence comes from Fidelibacterota bacterium, assembly GCA_030640955.1. Taxonomy (GTDB): domain Bacteria; phylum Fidelibacterota; class Marinisomatia; order SCGC-AAA003-L08; family TS1B11; genus DAOWIJ01. The sequence continues at coordinate 3,265 of DAOWIJ010000020.1, read as the reverse complement.
CTCGCGCCCGAATCCGCCGATATTTCTTGACCTGACCACCGGGACCGAACCCACCCTGCTCGCTCTGCGAGGTCCCTCCCTTTTGAAGGGAGGGAATGTGAGATTCCCCCGCCGCTGTTCTGGGGCATTGCCCTGCTACTGCTTCTGCTACTACTACTGCCTTGGCTGGCAGGGTCCCATCCAATATCCAGTATCGAGTATCCAGTATCGAGTATCGAGCCCCGCCGATATCTCTTGACCTGACCACCGGGATGCCTTACACTATGGCGGGTACCGGAATAACAATCTGACAGGGGTGGAACATGGGCACAACACCGGAACACATCAAGCGTATCATGCAGATCAACGCCCATCCCAAGTTTCACATCGAATGGGTCGACCGCCTGGACGGGCTGTACCACAAAATTGACGGCTGGATCAAGCGGGCCGGTCTGGAGGAGGATCGCCATGAGCTTGAGAAGATCGTGGCCTGGATGGTACCCTGCCTGTGCGCCGACCCCAAGTCCCGCGAGGAGTCCTGCGAGAAGGGGCTGGAGCATTTCCAGGTGGAGTGGAAGCGCATCCTGGGGGAGCTCAAAAGCCTGTACCGCGATGATCCCCTGCACCGCTTCCTGGGACTGCAAAAGGACGACCTGGAGCGCAAAATAGAAACGGCCGTGATCCAGGCCGACTATTTCGCCTCACTGCGCGGCCAGCGCCGCCTCATACTGGACCAGGGGCTCGATATTCTGGTCTGGCGCATGGCAGACCTGGGTAAAACTGCCGCCGAACAGGAGTACGCCATACTGGAGCTGTTCAAGGCCTTTACCTTCGCCAATTTTGCCAAAATGCCAACGCCGGAAGCCTACAAGATCATCAGGCGCATCCGTAAGGAAGCCTTGAGTAATCCCCGGACCGAACTGGACCTGGACCACGCGAGCGGATAAACAAATCGACGGCGTGATAGGGGGGAGGTTAAGGGCATCGGCGCCAATGATCGCATAGCAGGAGCATTGCCATGAGTCCCAGCCGTAACGGGGCCGGGTTATCAGCCGCAACTCTGGTTAGCCTGTTCATGGCTATGGGGGTTACGCCACCCGCTACGGCTCAAGCTGAAGGCAATCGTGCCAACGAGCGCCACGCTATGGTTGCACAGCAGATCGAGCGGCGAGGCCTGGATGACGAGCTGGTCCTGGCAGCCATGCGGCAGGTGCCCCGGCATCTGTTTGTGCCTGCCGGGGAGCGAAGGCTGGCCTATGGCGATCATCCCCTGCCTATCGGTTACGGCCAGACCATCTCCCAACCTTATATTGTGGCCTATATGTGCCAGCTGGCCCGCCTCGACTCGCACAGTCGCGTACTGGAGGTCGGTACCGGTTCGGGTTACCATGCCGCAGTAATGGCCCAGGTTGCCGATACGGTGCATACCATGGAGATCATCCCCCAGCTGGCCGTTAGCGCCGAAAACATCCACACATCGTTGGGGTACGGGAATATCGTTGGCCATACCGGGGACGGCTACTACGGCTTGCCGGAGACAGCGCCCTTTGACGCCATCGTGGTAACGGCAGCGGCAGAGCATATTCCACCGCCACTGGTGCAGCAGTTGGCCGAAGGGGGACGAATGATCATCCCGGTAGGGCACCCCTTCCTGGTCCAGTATCTGGTACTGGTGGAGAGAAAGGCCGGCCGGATCACGTCAAGGGAGCTGATCCCGGTACGTTTCGTGCCACTTACAGGTACGCACTGATCGCAGTGCCTTCAGTCAACCGTTACTCGTCCACCGGTCAACGGCTAATACCGGTGATGCTGTTCAGTCTGTCCTTTGCATTATTGGCCTATGAAGTTGTGCTGCTGCGTATTCTGGCATACCTGCAGTGGTACCATTTTGCCTATATGGTGATCAGTCTGGCCCTGTTGGGCTTCGGCGCCAGTGGCACACTGATGCACATTTTCAGGCCCTTCTGGGAACGCCACTTCACGCGCAGCTTCGAAGCAGCTCTAATCCTGACCGCGGTGACTATGGCTGCAGTAAAGCCGCTGCTGGCTATCATCCCGACAGATGTTTTTATCGCCATCTGGCAGCCGTGGCAATTATGGGGCCTGATCGCCCTGTGTCTGGTCCTGTTTCTGCCCTTTTTATGCGGCGCCTTCGGAATTATCCTGGTGCTCAGCAGGACACCCGGGAAAATTGCCGTGTATTATGGCGCCAACCTGGCAGGCTCCGGAACAGGCGCATTGGCGGGCATCCTGCTCCTTTACCTGTGGCATCCCCTGGCTATCCCACGGATATTGGCGCTGCTTATAACCGTAGCAGTGGCTCTATTCGCACTCTCCAATCAACTCCGTGGTCGGTCCCGTCATCAAGCCAGGGCTTTCCCGGCGGCATTGGCGCCCAGTATAATTGGAGCGGCTGCAGTTGTAATTCTTGGGTGGGGTATAGCGCTCAATCCAGCCATGTCGCAGTACAAGGCGCTCAGCAGGGCGCGTCAACTTCCGGCCACGGATGTGCTTCTGGAAGGGTACAGTCCGTTGGGAGTTGCCGATTTAGTGCAGGGGCCAACCCTGCGGGCAGCAGCCGGGCTGAGCCTGTCCTACCAGGGCACCATCCGGCCCCAAATTGCGGCCTTCATCGATGGCAATCCCGTGGGTGTGGTACCGCTATTGGACGACACATCAGCCGGCGCGCCTCTGCGCCACACCAGCCAGGCCCTGGCATATCGAGTGCGATTTGCCCCGGACGACGACGGTAACGCCAAACAGGTACTGGTTCTTAATGCGGGTCCGGGCTCAGAGGTGCATCAGGCTTTGATGCATGGCGGCAGTTCGGTTACGGCGGTAGTGCGCGACGGGAAGTTGCTGGATATGCTGGGACATCTATCGGGGATCAAGGCCGGGTCGGGTGATGTTTATACCGATCCACGAGTAAAGACTGTCGTGGCCGATGCCCGCAGTTACCTGTATCGGGGAAGTCAGCAATACAGCCTGATAATGATACCTCCTCTCAGTGGGATTCTCAACACGGCGGCGGCCATGCAGTCAATCCATGAGGATAACCTGCTTACCGTGGAAGGGATAGCTGCCATGATGCACCGGCTGGCCCCGGATGGCATACTCTGCCTGACCACCATGCTGGACAACCCACCCCGGCGACCACTGAAGCTATTTGGCCTGCTGGCTGCGGCTAACCTGAGCGGTGTATTGGGAGATTCCGGGTCCTCCGGTGGCCACCTGGCGGCGATCAGCAGCTGGAACATGGTTACCATGCTGTACTCACAACAGGCCT
>DAOWIJ010000021.1 GCA_030640955.1 Fidelibacterota bacterium | reverse complement strand
TGGATGCTCACGGTAAGGCCTTACAGATTACCGGAGGGCATACTTCGGATTGGGTGGTACCGGCGCTGAATGGCGCGGGCGAAGCAGCGCGTGAGCACGGTAAGCACCAGGCCTCGATCGATTACTACCAGCAGGCCCTGGAGATGGATCCCTACAGTGCGGATAGCTATGTTGGCCTGGCGCTGACCTACTCCGCCCAGCAGGATACCAGCAATGCAATATCCGCCCTTCAGCAGGCGCTGGCCATTGATCCCCAGCATCCCAGAGCCAGGCTGGTCCAGAGCAGATACGATTCCCCTTGAGCTTGTATTCCACCCGCGACGAAATCATGCCGAAGCTGGTAATTGCAGGAATTCTCTTCCTTGCAAATGCGGTGTATTCAAGCCAGGCTGGGGAACAGCCGGTCTCGCCGGGAATTTCCAACGAGACGGCCTACGATTCCGTTGAAACGCTGCTGTGGCAGGGTATTGATGCCATGTACTCCTATCGTTTCGCAGAGGCGGATCAGAAGCTTCAACAGGTAATAGCACAAGATTCCACCAATGTTATGGCCCCGTTTATCGCTGTAGCCAACAGCTGGCTGCGCAGCCAGACGGAGGATGGCTATCGGGCTTCACACGAAGTTCTGTTCAGCGCGGCCGACGCTGCCATCCCGGTGTACGAGCAGATGCTGGCCGCTGGTGATCACCGGCCTGAGGTCTACCTGTACCTGGGCAGCACTTACGGCCTGAAGGCACGGGTGGCGCTGGCGGGTAAAAGGTGGACTTCGGTGGTCTATTCAGGGCTAAAGGGTTTACGCTTGATACGGAAAGCCCACCAGGCCGACAGCAGCTTGACGGATGCCTATCTGCCGCTAGGCGTATTTGACTATTACACCGGCGTCAGTTCCATGCCCGTTCAGATTCTGGCCCGTATGTTTGGCATTCGGCCTGATCGTCAGATCGGTATTGCCGAACTGGACCGTGCCGTCCGGGAGGCGCGCTACGCCTGGATAGAGGCGGCCAGCACCCTGTCCATCCTTTACCTTTACATCGAGGATAATCCGGCTGAGGCCATGAGGTATACCAAGAAACTGCTGGTTCGCTACCCGGAAAACTACTACTTCAGTTTTTTATATGGCGAGGCGCTGGTGCATCTGGGCCGGTTGGCGGAGGCCCGGGAGTTTCTACCGCGCCTCAGGCAGCTCACCGGAAACAGTCATCCTAATCAACAGCTGGAGTGGACGCTGAAGCTGGCCACCCTGGAAGCGTCCCTGGCGCTGGCCGAGGGCGATACTGCCACGGCCCTGTCAAGAGTCCAGTGGGTCACGGAAAATTATGAGATGGAGTTCGACTGGCATCTGGGCATTGCCTATTATATTCGGGGAATGATTTCTGAGGCCCAGGGGCAGCCGGCCGGCGCTGCCGCGGATTACAGGGCGGTAATCCGGCTTGATAACCACACGCACTTCGTTAATAAGGCCGCCGGCCGGCTGGCTGACTTAAGGAGCAGGTTATGAGTACCCGGAAATTTAATCCTTCTGGTCATGAAAAGCTACTTTCAGAGGACCGGGAAAAGACCACGCCGGTAACTGCTATCTTCTCTCAATTACCGCCCCTGGCGGGACTTACCGTCTTGGATATCGGCTGTGGCAACGGCTATTTTGCCATCCCCTTTGCCCGTGAAGTGGGGGCCGGGGGATTCGTATACGCCATTGATACCAGTCAGGAAATGCTGGAATTGCTGGCAGGGGCGAGTCGTGAGTTAAATAATATCAAGATGGTTCTATCAGAAGAGTCCTCCATCCCCCTGGCGGACACAATGGGCGATCTTATTTTCAGTTCAATAGTTTACCACGAGTTCGAGGACCGGCCCGCCATGATCAAGGAGCTGGTCCGACTGGCGAAGCCGGACGCCAGCCATGTGGTTATCGATTGGAACCAGCGTTCAGATGAGCATGGTCCGCGTATGGGACACCGGGTCGCGGAAGAGGTTGTGGTGGCAGAGTACGAATTGGCCGGCCTTGGCCTTAAGAAGAGGTTCCAGCCGGGACCGGACCATTACGGCCTAATATTCAGCAAAAGCTGATACTCAGGTAATCAGTCACGGTAATACCTGTGACCTCCAGGTCTTCCGGTAACTGCAGTACAGAGTTAAGCCACGCATCAATTTGCACTGCAAACCAGCCGTCTTCCCAATCCAGCACCCTGGGTCCCCGGTTCCCGGTTTTTTCCTGGAATCTCCCGGCAAGCTTCTGCTGCAGAACGTTGAGCACTGTTCCCGGGATGGCGCCCAGTTGGGTTAGCCGGAAACGAAGAGTCCCATCCTCATAATGCCAATCAGACAAGGTGACCAACGATTTGAGCGTGGGGAGTAAAGTGCTTCCTCCCGGTTGGTATCTTATGGGGACTGACAGGGCGCCTGCCTCAATCGCCAATTCTGAGGCGATCAGGTCAGCGCTACCCAGTTTACCCAGGGATAACCGGAGTACGCCCTCGGCTGATCCAATTCGGCGACTGACAAGCTTGCTGAAAACAGCCGGACCCAGCGTCAGTTGGCTATCCATCCGGACCTGGGCAGAAGCTTACACCAGTGACTTGTATTCCGCCTTCCAGACGTAATCCGCCACCGTCTTTTCAATGTCGTCGGGTTCAGGCAACCTGCTGATGCCCAGGCGGTAAACCTCTCGGACGACCTCACAAGCAATCTTCATCGAGACTTTTTTGATATCCGACATCGCCGGGTAAACGCTGCCCTCATCAAGCACCTCCTGGGGCACTTCAGCCGCCAGCGCATTGGCCGCCACGTGGAACATGCTGTCGGTTACCATAGTGGCCCCGCCAACTATGGTACCCAACCCCACGCCCGGGAAGATATAGACATTGTTCCCCTGACCGCTACGATAATTTTTGCCTTTGTATAAAACGGGATCGAATGGAGAACCGCTGGCGAAGATAGCCCGGCCCTCGGTCCAGGCATAGGCCTGTTCCGCAGTGCATTCCGCCTTTGAAGTAGGATTGCTCAGGGCGAAGATTATAGGCCGCTCCACTGCCTGGGCCATAATGGTAACTATCTGTTGTGTGAACTTCCCCGGCTGCCCGGATACACCCAGCAGCATGGTTGGATGTACCTGTTTAACAACTTCCGCCAGATCGTAAATGGGCGCATCGTCCCGTGCAAAGGGCTTTTTATGCTCAGCCAATTGGTCGTAGCGATCTTGGGTCACCAATCCTTTTGAATCCACAAACCAGAAACAGGCACGCGCCTGTTCTCTATCAATTCCCTCGTCTTTCATACCGGCGATGATCGATTCGGCAATGCCGATTCCGGCTTCACCGGCGCCCAACGTCACTATCCGTTGGTCGCTGAGTTTCTGGCCCGTAATTCGCAAAGCACCTAACAGACCGGCCAGCGTGACAGCGCCGGTCCCTTGAATATCATCATTGAAAGCCACCGTCTTCTCACGGTACTTTGCCAGAAACCGAAAGGCGTTGCGGTTGCCGAAGTCCTCGAACTGGATGATGCACCCGGGCCAGCGTTTATGCACCGCCCAGACGAATTCATCAACCAGCTCATCATAGGCCGGACCCCGTTCCCGCTTGCGGTCAATGCCCAGGTAGAGGGGGTCACCCAGCAGTTCCGCATTGTTGGTTCCCACATCCAGGCAGACCGGCAGGGTATGGCTCGGGTCAATACCTGCCGCCGCTACGTACAGGTTCAGTTTGCCCACCGGGATACCCATACCATTAAGGCCCAGATCGCCTAATCCAAGAATGCGTTCGCCATCGGTGACAACGGTGATCCTGATATCCTTATAAGGCCAGTTTGCCAGCAAGGCATCCACCTGGCCCTTATCGTCCAGGCTGATACAGATACCTCTGGGCCGCCGGAATATGCGGCTGTATTTCTGGCAGCCCAACCCTACCGTCGGAGTATATACGATGGGCATCATTTCTTCCAGGTGCTGATCAAGCAGGTAGTAGAACAGGGTCTCATTACGGTCAAGCAGTCCGATCAGATATATGTATTTCATCAGATCGGATTGCTTGTAACTGAAATTTTCATAGACCCGGGCCACTTGTTCTTCAATCGGTGCATACCTGGGGGGCAGCAAACCCCTCAGCCCAAGTTGCTCTCGTTCCTCGGGAGTAAAGGCAGCTCCTTTGTTGAGTCGAGGATCGTTCAGCAGATCAACTCCGGTTCTCTGTTCAAATTCTTGAGGTGGTGCAGTAGCAGGATCTAAGGACATTGGTAGTCTCCCGAATTGGCGCTAATGGAAAAGATAGGTGATAGTAATATTTATGCCGCTTAAAGTTACTATGCCGGGGAAAAAAGATACAGGTAAACGCGAGCTCTCATGGATAATTCCGTATTGCGTGCAAAAGATGGGAGAATCTTGTCTGTGCCGTGGCAGAATTTTAATATTAACTTGCGAAAGGATAGCGAATCCCGGTATTATTGACCAAGTAGGAAAATATTGCCTACCAGGTATAGATAGTGCTATAATCCACCTTTGAGCCTGCTGGCTTGACGAATACCTGGGTGGTCGTCATGGCGGGTTGCAGACGTTTGTGTTGCAGGCACAGGGTTTGCAGCGGTCTAGGACAGTCAAGATGTCTGTGGATAACCAGGCAATAATATCTATCGGGATTATTCGAAGGTAGGGACAATTAATTCATGACCGGGTCCGGATTTGAACGCGAGTATTATGCTGATTCTGAAGATCAGCAGGAAATTACCCCTGACGAGGAGGTGAAACCAGGCAGCGTATTGAAAGAAGAGCCTACCGATGTCCTGAAGTGGGAAGAGAAGGCATTGCCTTCCTTTGCCAGCTTGGCTATAGCTCATAAAACGGTGGTAAAGAAAAGCAAAGTATTAGAAGCCCGACCAACCAGAATAACGCCGGCCGAGACGCCGCTGGCAGCCTCCGAAGAAATGAAAGTATCGCCTATTATTGAAAATGAGATAGTTGTAGGGCTGAATATCGCTTGTGAGTGCGGCAATAGACACGAAATCAGGTTTGAGTACGACCTTTAATTATGACGGAAGCGTTCAAAGACAAAGCAGTAGCGACAGACAGTAGCGATCCGGTCGTTGTAAAAATCCTGGATGATGACTATAGCGCCGGGTTGTTTGTGCCTGATAATTTAAAAGAGTTTCCATCGCTGAAGCAGGTCTATCTGGCAATCGAAAATGCGAAAGTGACCTACGGTATCAACGATAAGGCTATCGACAATCTGGTGGCTAGGCAGATTACCGGCCAGCTGGTGGCCTTCGCCGAAGGCAAGCTGCCAATCGACGGTGGATCTGCCAAGCTGATCTGGAATGTGGGTGCAGCAGACGGCCAGCCACCCGTTGACATTAGTGATCAGGTGAGCGGAAAGGCCAATAACACTGCGCTGTTTGGCCGCGTCAGCAAGGGACAACAGATACTGACCAAGATGCCGGCCACTGAGGGTGAAGAGGGTATTACCGTATTTGGCGCCAGCAAGGCCAGTTCCGGCTCCGATATTGAGATCCCCAAGGGAGAGGGCACTTACCTTTCCAAGGATGGCTTAACGCTTCTGGCAGCTAATGCAGGCATTGCAGCCTGGAGCGGCGCCGATATTACAGTTTCCGCCGTTAAGCATATTAAAGGCAGCGTAGATTCGTCAACAGGTGACGTCAAGGTCGAAGGTTCGGTATATATTGAAAAAGATGTCCGGGCCGGATTCAGGGTCGAGGCGGTGGGTGATATTTTCATCGGCGGCAACGTTGAAGGGGCCGATGTGTACTCCAGGAGTGGGAATGTAGTTGTGCGGAACGGCATTATTGGACAGTCCAGGGCCAGAATACTGGCTGGCAACAGGATTCTGGCCGGCTTTATCCAGGACGCAACCATCGGCGCCAAACTGGATGTGGAAACCGGACGCTATATCTTCAACAGCGCCGTAACGGCCGGTCGTTACATCTTAGCCCTGAAGCGGGAAGGCCTTGTGCGTGGCGGTACCCAGTTTGCGGGAAAGAAAATCGAAATCAGGACCGCTGGCAATGAAGCGAGGATAGAAACCGAATTAAAGGTTGGATTTACTCTCCCGGATTCGGAACTGAAAGCTCATTCCGATTTACGATCCGAGCAACGCCGTAATCGTATGGAACTGGCCTATGTGCAAAAAAGAATTCAGTTTCTCACGCTCTTGAAGCAGAATAAAAACACGCTCGCAGAAGACAAGGAAGCCCAATTAGTTGAGCTGACCAAGAAGGAAAAGGTTTTGCTTGCCGAGAGTCAGGTACAAGCCAAGAAGGAATCGGAATTGACATCGGAAGCAACTGACACGTCCGACCCTGGCGAGGTGGAAAGCATTCGAATTCATGATAAACTACACCAGGGCGTTTCTCTCTTTATTGGGGATGTTGGCACCACAGTTAAAAAAGACCAGGCCAATATCATGTTCTTCCGTGTCGGCGAAAGCATAAAATTTGGCACACTGAATCGAGCTTTGAGAAAAACCTGATATATTTGATCTGGGTTATATTACGGTTAAGCATTCTGGAACGAGATCGGACAGAATTACTAATTAAGGATCGGCGGGATCATTATGGGCTCTAGAATCCTTGTGGTCGACGACGAGAAATTCATCGTTGAGGCCGTTTCACAGCATCTGACCCATTGTGGTTATGATGTTGCTCCCTTCACCAATGCCAGCGAGGCCCTCAAAGCCATTGAGGATGAAGACTTTGATTTGGTTTTGACGGATTTAAGAATGCCGGACATCTCCGGTATGGATATAACCAAAGCGGTGTATGAGAAAAAAACTGACACCATGGTTATTATCCTGACGGGCTATGCGACGCTCGATTCTGCAATTGAGTCAGTTCATTTACAAGTGTATGCCTATCTGAACAAACCTTTTGATCTACGTCAGCTGGGGCAGGTTGTAGAACGGGCCTTGACTGAACAGCGCCTAAAACGTGAGAACGAAGTACTGCAGGCACGCATCGCCCAGATGCTTGGCGACGTAACCACATTACATAAAGTTACCCGTCTGCTCTATAATACCAAGGATTGGGATATCACCATGGAATTTATCCTGGATACCCTATCCATCAGCCTTGGCCTGACACATAGTTGCCTGGTTTTTGAAACAAAAACGGGCGAATTCGAGATCGGCAAGCACAATTTTCCCGATGGATCCGTTCTTGGTGAGAAAATACTGGCTTTCGAATGGAAGGACCTAACGGATCAACTTCCGAGTGAGGAACTGATCAAGATCGGCCACGACAATAATCAGGCCCAGATGCTGGATTATTTCTCGGTTGAAGACGAAAAATTCACGGAAATTTATCTGATCCCACTCAGTTATCATGAGAAATTCCTCGGGTACCTGGTAATTTTTCATTTGGCAGGGAGTGAAGATCTTACAGAAGACCAGGAGACCCTGCTTAAAATTCTAGCGACTCAGATCGCGCCACAGGCTTACAACGCCAATTCCAATACTTATGATCTTCAGGGTAACACCGCAATAGACATCACCACGGCCAAGGCGCTGATGGCTAAACATATCGACAGCTCTGAGGGCGAGCGCCAAATCACTATTGGCCTATTTAGATTCCTGGCGGAAGGGAGTCTAGCCAGCGCAGCAGATGTGGAGCAATTTCACCAGGTCTGTGAAAAATCTCTGCGCAACGGTGATGCTCACGCCGAAGTAGTCTGGCTCACACCAGATACTTCTTTTGTTGCTTTCCCCGGATCCAATAAGGCGCAAGCTGAAATCACCTGCATGACGCTGGCTCAAGATATGGGGTTGTCAATGCAGAGCGTCATGTCTGAAACCAGCATGTTTTACAGTCTGGCTGATTGGCCCCAGGAATCCCAGGATACTGAGCAGCTGATTTATCTTGTCTGGTCCAGGCTTCTGGATCAGATCCGCAAGGAATTATCCCCATCAATTACAGAAAACCCAGTGGATGGCTGAGGGATTAAAGCCGGCGCCTGAAACAGAGATAATCCTCATCGTTGAAGGGGATCGGGTGGTGCAGAAAACCCTTACCCTGCAGTTTCAAGAGAAAGGTTGGGCTGTTCACTCGACCGGCGAAGCCCATGAGGCATTGCGCATTGCTCAACAGGTCCAGCCACTGGTTACCCTGATCGATCTTACAACTCCCGGAATCGACGGAATTGCCCTGGCCGGCGAGTTAATAGCTAACAAGCCGGAACTGATTATTATTCTTCTGACAGGCTTCCCACAACCGCACCTGGACACTGCTGGTCTGCACGAAGTCGCCTATACTTATCTGGTGAAGCCGGTCAGGTTCGAGCAGCTCTCAATGGTGATAAGCCGGGCTCGCAGAGAACTTGAGGTTATGCATCGGAATCAGGATTTACAGCAGCAGGTAACGGAACTGCGGGCGAGAGTCCAGCAGCTGGAAGAACCTGGCGCAGCTGGGGTGGGCGGAGAAGAGCTGGATGAACAGCTGCCCGTTTCGTCGCAGCTGCCCCGTGGCGGCGTAGTTGGCGGCAACCGGCCGGAGATAAGCGCCATTGACAGCTATGCGCGCCAAATGCAGCCCGGCGGAATTGTCACTGGTACTCCGCAGGAAACGGTCACTCAACAGGCTGATTCTGGAAAAGCTGAACAGGAAGATGAGCGTCCAAGCGGATTCTTAGTTGAGCTGGATAATGACCTCACCCAGAAAGATTGATCCCCAGGCGCCAATCGAAGACCTGATCGAGCAGTTTCGAATGGCTGCGGCGGGTGTTCAGTCTGCTTATCATTTGCTTGAGCAGGAAATCCTGACCGGTGGGAAGGAGCAATGGGAAACCACACCGGCCCCGGTGAGCATGGAATTACCCAATCTGGCGCCCCTCTATCTCATTGGCACCCTGGTGGGCGGCCTGTCAAAATCTTCCCTGGTTATCAATCAGGACCTGGAAGTGATCTCCTCCAATGGGGAAGGCAAAGCCAAATTTGGCCTGCATGAGCAAATCGATTTATCCAAACTACTCTCGGATGCTTCGCTGGGCATACTCCGCCGCCTGATTGATGAAGCAGACTCCGGCAGCGGCCTGGAATTGACCTTGAAGAACGGGAGTTCCGCGGGTATCTACGATTGCATATACCTGGATAATCCTATCGAAAAGGGACGCCTGTTACTCTTGGTCGCCCAGGAGCTTGAACTGCAACACTTGAGGGAGGTCGAAAACCAGATTCTGAGGAATCTCACGGGCACTCTGGTCCACGAAATTAGGACTCCGTTAACCTCCATGCAGGGCTTTGCCGAATTATTGCTGCAGGTACAGAATCGTGATCCGGGGGACAGTGACAAACTGTATATGATCCGGAACGGAATCGATCGCTTAAACCTGGTCGCCACCGCGTTAGGTACAGTGATCAATGAGGCCGTGGAACCGCACTGGATGAAAGTGGAACTGGATTCATTCCTTCATGACTACGTTGACGGTTACTCTAAAATCCACGACCTGCCCCCGGGGACCGTTACGCTCGTGGCCAAGACGACCGTTGATCAGATTGTAACCGATCCGGAACTACTGAAACTTGCTCTGGATGAACTTCTGAACAATGCCCTGGAAGCAACTGAATCACCCCGGTCCGGCTCCGTCAAGCTGGTCTGCGAAACCGGCGGTGACGAGCTGAAGTTGTCGGTAAATAACGCGGGCACGAATGCAGATGATTCGGACCAGACTGACTGGTGGGTGCCTTTCTATACTACCAAATCAGGTCATCTGGGTCTCGGCCTGGTACAGGTTCGTCGAATTTTGGACACGATTGGTGGCCAGGCGAACATCACCAGCTCGGCCAAGAAAGGCATTCTGGTCGAACTGACTTTACCGATTTAATACGTGAGAGAAATACTCTGAACTTGCGCGAAGCAGGTGCTAAAAGCTATTTAAGGAGATGGTAATGGAAGCCCATCGGGTGCTGGTAGTAGACGACGATAATTATATTAGACTTTTTCTGCAGGAAACCCTGGAAGGCAAGGGCTACAAAGTGGATTTGGCTGAAGATGGGGAGGCAGCTTTGGCAATGGTGGCAGACAATCCCCCGGACCTTGTGCTTTCCGATCTCAAAATGCCCAAAAAGGATGGCCTGGAACTGCTGAAGGATATCGGGACCTTGGAGCAGCCACCGGGAGTGATCATTATTACCGCCTACGGGACCGTTGAAACCGCGGTGAAGGCCATGAAGGAAGGGGCCTTTGATTACCTGACTAAACCGTTTTCCATAACGGAAATAGAATCACGATTGAGCCGCTATTTTGAGATCAATAAGCTGCGCAGAGAAAACCGCGATCTGAAGAAGCAGATCAGAGCTCAGCAGGTACGCACCGATATGGTGGGTGAGAGCCCCACATTTTTAAAGGTACTGGGGATAATCGATATGGTCAGCGGTAGTGACGCCCCGGTGTTTATTCAGGGTGAAAGCGGTACGGGCAAGGAACTGGTCGCCGACGCCGTCCACCGCCGCAGTGATCGCGCCAACCTGCCTTTCCTGCAAATCAATTGTGCCGCTATCCCCGAAAACCTGATGGAAAGCACCCTATTTGGCCACGTACAGGGATCGTTTACCGGCGCGAGCAAGACGACCAAGGGTATCTTTGAAGAGGCTAACGGCGGCACATTGCTGCTGGATGAGATCAGCGAGATGGCCATCGGTATGCAGGCCAAGCTGCTGCGTGTATTACAGGAACAACGCTTTACCAAAGTTGGCAGTCATAAACCCATCGATGTGAACGTGAGGATTATTGCCACCACGAATCGCAACATCCAGGAGATAGTGAATGAAGGCAAGTTCCGGGAAGACCTGCTCTATCGCCTCAACGTGGTCCCGGTATATGTGCCGCCTCTGCGAGAGCGCATCAACGATATTCCCCTGTTGCTGGAACACTTTGTCAGCCAGTTTTGTGATAAATACGGCAAGCCCACCAAAACGATTTCTACTGCGACTCAAAGAAAACTGGAGACGTACAATTGGCCGGGCAATATCCGTGAAATGAAAAACAACACGGAACGGGCCGTACTGTTTGCCGGTGATGCAGACGCGTTGGGAATTGAGCACTTTTTTCCGCCTGAAATACCCACGCATACCGGGACAAGCCCGGCCATCAATGGCAATCGTACTATTGCCGAAATCGAAAAACAGGCCATCCTGAATACCTTGGAATCCACTGGGCAGAACCGTACCCAGGCTGCTCGCATACTGGACATATCAGTCAAGACTCTAAGAAATAAGCTCAAGCAATATGGCCTGGAAAGCAGCAGTAGTACTCAGACAGCCAGCAGCTAGAGTAAGTAGGTCAGGCGCCGGGGTTGCTACCGGCATTGCCGTTGTGTAAGCGCCCGGTAAAAATTGCCCTGCATGGAGAAAAGATTCCTGTATTCCGGCTATTCTGTTTTCCGGCACTGACCGGATTGATTCCCCTCTCTCTCGGAATATCCACGACATCCGACCGGTAATCAGTAGTTTGGCACGACTATTGTCGCATTTCTTGCCGGAATGAAGCGAGAGGAATGTCTTCATGAAAATATTTAATAATCCAACGGCATCGTTACTTAAGAAGTCGTTGGATATTCTGACTGGTCATAACCGGAATATTTCCGAGAATGTAGCCAATATGCACGTCGAAGGGTATAAGCGCAAGCCAACCCGTTTTCTTGACGAGATGATGGCCGCCCAGCGCCAAACAGCCATGAAGACCAGCAACCCACGCCACATGCGTATTGATCCGGAGGATCGACCCGTACCCCAATGGGAGAAGGGCTCCGTGATGATTACTCGTGAAATGGCCGATCTGGCGCAGAACCAGATCCGTTATGATTTTTCAGCCCGTGTATTGAGGCGCAAGTTCGACGGTTTAACGGCAAGTATTACCGGTCGAATAAGATAGTGAGAGGGAAATGAGATGAAAGTCCAGGGTATTTTTTCGGTTTTCAGCAATGTGGCCAGGGGCCTGACAAATGAGCTCACCAGGCTGGAGACAGTCTCGGAAAATATTGCCAACGCCAATCAGGTAGCAGGTGAGGGCGATCCCATTTATCACCGCAAAACCGTTGATCCCCAAGAAGGCAAGCAGACATTCCATTCGCTATTAAAAAGAAAACGCCTGTCCTTGAGCCGCTCCGATGGTTCTCATTTAAAGGGGATTAACGAGCGCCATCGGTGGCGCAGCGAAGCGTGGCCCAAAGCCAAGGTTATCGAACATCCCAACGAGCGCCTGGTCTTCGATCCGTCTCATCCCAAAGCGGATCACCGTGGTTTTGTGAGAATGCCGGATATAAATGTGGTCGATGAGATGATGAGCATGATTACCGCTACCAGATCTTATGAGGCTAATACTTCGGTCCTGAGCGCCGCCAAACAGTTGGCTAGAAAAACACTGGATATTTAGCTAAAATGCAAATAATCAAACCGGCCGGCACTACAGCACCCCAGGCTTCACTGAATAACCTGAGGAGTATGAAATCAGAGCGCACTGAGACACTCCGGCGGTCCGGTCACAGCGAAGACCTGAGCCCCCAGCAGCTGGAATCGCCTATTCAGAGTGAATGGACTAACGGTGATCCAGGCCCGAAGGAATCATTGGGAGCGTTGACAGCCGGTGAGGAACAGTTGATAAATTTAATGTTCGATGCGGACGAAGATTCCGGAGTCAGTCTTTACGGTCCCAAACGGCCAAGGCCGGTTCCGATTGGCAATTTTATTGACATGAGAGGTTAGTATGAAGATATTAGAAAATCCGGGCAGAATAACTCCGGTACAAGTACCCGATCTGCCTTCATCTCAGCAGAAGCCGGAAGGAACTCAGGAAAAGAGTTTTGGCCAGACGTTAAAAGAGCTTCTGTATACCGTTAACGACAAGGGTATCCAGGCCAATGAGCAGGTGGATCAGGTTGTCAGAGGTGAATCTGATGACCTGCACACCGCAATGGTAGCACTGGAGGAAGCCAATATCAGTTTCCAGCTTATGTTGGAGACCCGCAACAAGATGTTGGAAGCCTACCAGGAAATTAACCGGATGAATATTTGATAATCTCCAACTGGAGGTAGCAGAAAATGCCACCGTTTTTTCAACAGCTAAGATCATTTCTACAGCAATTTTCAGTCGGCCAACGCATAGCACTGTTCACAGTCGTGATCGGTATTCTAAGCGCATTGATCGTTCTTTCGATCTGGGCCAACCAGCCGGAATACTCCCTGCTTTACAGTGACCTCGCGCCGGAAGACGCCAACCGGGCTATCTCAGCCTTGCGCGACGATGGTGTTCCCTACCGGCTGGGCGCATCAGGAACCGCTATATACGTACCCGCCGAAAAGGTTACTGAGTACCGGTTGTCATTTGCAGCCAGCGGCCTGGCCACGGGATCGATCACCGGCTACGAACTGTTTGATGATCAGCGCATGGGTATGACAACTTTCATGCAGCGGGTAAATTATCAGCGGGCCCTCGAGGGGGAGTTGACCCAAACCATTGCCCAGATGGATGAAGTGCGCACGGCCCGTGTGCATCTTGTAATACCTGAAAAGAGGCTATTCGAAGATAAGGACGGTTCGTCAGCATCGGTGGTGCTCCATCTGGAGCCTGGTGCGTTTCTACGTCCGCGGCAGATCAAGGGTATTGCCATGATGATCGCCAACAGTGTGCCTGGTCTTCTGGCCAACAACGTGAGCATAGTTGACGCCGGCGGCACGCTATTGTCGGATGCCTTGCAGGACGGTGAGGGAGCACCAATTGGCAGCGGCAACTGGGAAATCACCCGCTCTGTTGAGATAGAACTTCAGAAGAAGGCCCAGGAATTGCTGGATGATGTATTAGGTTCCGGTCGTTCCAGAGTGAAGGTCTCCGCGGACCTGAATTTTGAGCAGTTGGAGCGCACCAGGGAATTTTATGATACCGAAGATGCTGCCGTATTGAGTGAGGAGACAAACTCGGAATACTTTACCGGTGCCGATACTTCCAATCGACGGGTGGAACAGGCCGTCACCAACTACGAATTGAATAAGACGGTTGAGCATTTCGTGGCCAGCTCCGGTGAAGTTCGCCGGCTGACGGTTGCGGTGCTGGTGGACGGCAAGTATAGCCGACCACCGGGTGCGGCAGAAACTGAGGTCGCCTCCTACGAACCCAGAATTCAACAGGAGCTGGATCAGATTCAGGCACTCATGGTAACCGCCCTGGGTCTTGATCTGGAGCGGGGTGACTTGATCGAAGTACAGAACATGCAGTTTGATCGCGTCTTGGAAATGGCTGAGGAAGCCACCATGCGTACGGCGGAACGGGGTGAGTTCTGGAAGAAACTGGCGGCCAATGCCATAATCGGGATCGCCCTGATCATAGGGCTGTTCTACCTGTTCAAAATTCTCAGAACTACAGCCTCCGCAATCAACATCACACAGTTGCTGCCTGGCGCTATTGGCGGCATTGGCGGCATTGGTGAAGAAGGCGTTCTGATTGGCGGCACGGAGGGCTTGGCCGCTGTGGTGGGTGGACCGCCACCTCCTGGAGCTCTCGAAGCTGCCGGTGAAATGGAAATGGTCACCGATACGTTCATGCAGAAATTATCTCCCGAGGCGCGGGCCCAGCTGGAAGCCCATGACAAAATGACAGGGGAAGTCACATCATTTACTGAAGAAAGCCCGGAAGCGGCGGCCCAGCTCCTCAGAATCTGGACCTCCGGTGGAAGTGTGGGTTAACAGGAGGATAGTATGGTCAGTGCGGGCGCGATAAATCCAGCTGCCAGAGGAGCATCCACGGCAGTGAATCTTTCACCTTATGAAAAGGCGGCTATACTGCTTATCGCCATTGGTGTGGGTACGGCGGCCGGAATGATGCGGCACCTCCCTGAGGAGGAAGTCGAGAAAATATCTGTTGAAGTGGCACGTCTGCGCGATGTCAGCTCTGAGAAAGTAACCGGGGTCATCGAGGAATTTTACCGTATGATGATGGCCAAACAATACGTGTCCCAAGGTGGTATGGATTTCGCCAAACAGGTGCTCGAGAAGGCCTGGGGGATGCGTAAGGCGGAAGATTTCCTGAAGCGTGTCGAGGCGGCCACCGAAGTCAGCGCCTTCTACCTGTTACAGACCGTGGACGATGCGCAGTTGCTGAGTTTCCTTCAGGACGAACATCCCCAGACTGCCGCTCTGATATTGGCAAACCTTAAACCTAAACAGGCGGCGGCAATACTCTCACAGTTATCAGAAGAATTGCAGAATGAGATCTCCTTCCGGCTGGTAACCATGGAAAAGACCTCTCCGGAAATGGTGAAGGAGATCGAAAACGTATTGCGCGAACAGCTGGGTAATGTAATCGGTGGCGAGATGCGTACCACTGGTGGCGCCAATGCGGTGGCCGAAATCCTGAATAATGCCAGCCGCTCGGCAGAAAAAAATATTTTGGATCATCTCCGCGAACGGGATCCCGAACTGGCCTTGGAAGTTACCAATCTGATGTTCCTGTTCGAGG
>DAOWIJ010000261.1 GCA_030640955.1 Fidelibacterota bacterium | reverse complement strand
TCAGGTCATACGGTTTTTTTGAAAAATTGACCGTAGTCATGCCCGCCAGGATACCGGCGTTAGCGAACTCGGTAATGGCCTGGGGCAGCAAAGCCCCCTGGGGATTGGAATCACGGTCATACCAGCCGAAGCCATCGAAATCATCCCACTTTTTAGCAAAACCGGAGATATTAGTTGAGTCAGCCAGGTCTGCCGAAGCAGCAATGAAAACCGGCGCCCCGCTGCGCTCTTTGCTCAGCTTATTAAGCCAGGCGCCGAACTTTCCCAGACCCACCCGGTTGGGCGCCTTGGTCCCCGGTTTGGCAAACAGCTCCTCCGGGTATTCATCCATTCGTTTTAAAATATTCTTGTCCAATCCCAGCTTAGCGCCCGGCACGTATCCTTCCAGGTCTTCCGGAACCGAATCGCCCAGTTCGACCAGCCGTTCGGCCATGAAATCAACCAGCTCCTGGTTATCCCGCAGAACCGACATGATGGTTGATAAATGGCTGGCTGTTTCTTCCCGGAACTGATGATCGCTGGCTGGTCGGGACTCGCCGATATTTTCAAATGAAACCCCATGACGGAGAGTGAATTGCTTCAGATTATTCCAGAAGGGATCGCTATTGGCTTTGTGCACCGCACCATGGGATTTATTGTCATAAACGCCATAACCGCGGCCCTTGCGGTTCTTGGTCCACACTACTTTGGGTTTATGCTCGCCATCAGGGCTATTCAATAGAATAAACGCTTTAGTAATCGCCTCCCAATTCTCCCCTTCCTTCGTGCCGGCCACATAAAAACCGTGGGGTTCGAACCAGTCTTTTGGCGCGCCGTTGATTACAGCCGAGAAGGGCCGGTCATCGATGCCATAATCGTTCCAATCCAGCACAAAATTGAGATTTGTCAGGCCCAGACCATAGGCTGAATTCATGGTTTCGTGAGATGCTCCCGTTGTGAGCCCGCCTTCACCTTCATAGGCCCAAACTTTAACTTCCGGCACGCCGGCAAGTTTATAGGCTAAGGCGATCCCGGCCGCAGCGGGCGAGCCGTGCCCCGAGGGCCCTGTGTTGAACTTCAGAAACTGGGTTTTGCCGGCCATTTCAGCGTGTCCAGGTAAACCGCCGCGCCTTCTGAGCGTCAACAAGTCCTCCCAGATGAGGGCTCGCTTCTCGAATTCGGAGACGAGATATTTAGGATCGTTGGTCTGCTCATATTTCACTCTGAAGGCCTCATTGTAAACGGCCAGCATGGCATAGACCAGTGGAACGGTATGCCCCGCTACCAATACAAAACGATCAGCGAAGCGCTTGCCGGGATCACGCAGGTCCCAGCGCATGGCTCCTGACAAGGTGTTCACTACCAGCATATGGGCCTTGGAGCGGGAGCCGCCCGGATGGCCGCTCTGCCGATAATTGAGCATCACATCAATGGTCGTATCGATCAGATCACGGATTAGTTCGTAGTAATCAAATTCTTTCTGCAGCTGAGTTAAGGGATATGGGGTTGGTGTTCTCATTTCTTGCGCTCCTGTACTCGACTTCGTAGGATAGTTTCTTTAAAATCAAATCCGCTTTTATTCTTTGCCATCGGCCTCAAGAACCTTCCGGTCTAATTTACCACCTTTGGCAGGTTCGCTGGACGTTTCTCCATCTAAATTCAGTGCATCCCTCAGTATTTGCCCTGTGTAAGAATCGGGGGTTCGTGCAACGTCCTCCGGGGCGCCTTCGGCCACAACATAGCCACCTTCGTCTCCGCCCTCGGGACCCAGATCAATGATCCAATCGGCGGTTTTTATCACATCCATATTGTGCTCAATAATAACTACGGTGTTGCCTTTGTCTACCAGCTGATTCAGAACACGCAACAGCAGTTCCACGTCCGCGAAATGGAGTCCTGTTGTGGGTTCGTCCAGAATATAGATAGTACGGCCTGTGCCAACCTTGGAAAGCTCCGCGGACAGTTTGACACGTTGTGCCTCTCCACCGGATAGCGTGGTCGCTTGTTGGCCGAGCTTGATGTAGCCCAAGCCTACATTGCAGATGGTCCGCAGCTTACGTTCGATGACCGGTATATTCTTGAAGAATTCCAAGGCTTCATTACATGACATATCCAGGACTTCGGCGATTGTACGGCCTTTATAGGTTACTTCCAGTGTTTCACGATTATAGCGCTTGCCATGACATTGCTCACACTGGACGTAGACATCAGGCAGGAAGTGCATTTCAATCTTAATGATACCATCCCCCTGACACGCTTCGCACCGGCCGCCCTTTACGTTGAAGGAAAAACGGCCCGGTTTATAGCCGCGAATCTTAGACTCCGGCAACTGGCTGAAAAGATCTCTGACGGGCGTGAAAACACCGGTATAAGTGGCCGGATTGGACCTCGGTGTTCGCCCGATGGGTGACTGATCAATATCGATCACTTTATCAAGAAAGAGGAGACCACTGATGGAATCGTATTTCAGAGGCTTTTTCTTACTGGAATAAAATTCTCTGCTGAGGATCGGGTAGAGCGTTTCATTTATCAGGGTCGATTTTCCCGAACCACTCACGCCTGTAACACAGACAAACCTGCCAAGAGGAATATTGACGATGATGTTTTTCAAGTTGTTGCCGAGGGCCCCCTCCATCTGCAGGAATTTGTCAGGCTTGCGACGACGTTTCGTAGGGATGGGTATCTCGCGCTCGCCGGCGAGAAATAAACCGGTAAGGGAATCGGTATTGAGCTTGATCTCAGTTGGTGTGCCAGCTGCAACCACCGCGCCACCCTCGGAGCCTGCCCCGGGGCCCAGATCGATCACCCAGTCCGCGGCCTCGATGGTCTCCCGGTCATGCTCTACTACCAGGACAGTATTGCCGATATCACGCAGGCGATATAAAGTATCGATCAAGCGCCGGTTGTCCCGCATATGCAATCCGACAGATGGCTCATCCAGAATGTAAAGGACCCCCACCAGCTGGCTGCCCACCTGGGTGGCCAGACGGATGCGCTGGGCTTCTCCGCCACTGAGGGTGGCCGCCGTGCGGGACAGGGTAAGATAATCCAGCCCGACATTTATCAGGAAGCCAAGGCGATCACTGATCTCCTTGAGCACCTGGGCGGCGATTTCTCTCCTGGTGGACGACAATTCCAAATCATTAAAGAAGGTGCCAAGACTCCGTACAGACATGATTACCAGATCCCGGATATTCATGCCGGCGATGGTGATGGCCAGGCTTTCCTTCTTCAACCGAGCTCCCCGGCATTCGGCGCAGGCGTGAATCGACATGAACTGCTCTATCCAGGCCCTGACACCCGGTGACTGAGTCTGGCTATAGCGCCGTTTGAGATTCGGAATGACCCCTTCGAATCCACCGGTATATTCGCCCTTCCAGCGCTTGCTGGAATATCTCATGGTAATCTGCTCTTCCGGATCAGTGCCATACAGTATCGTGGACCGGACCTCATCGGACAAATGCTTCCAGGGAGTCGTAAACCGGAAACCCATGTGCTCTGCCAGACTTTTAATTATGGAACTGTACCAGCCGCCCCGGGGCTGCTCCCCAATAGGCGTTACGGCGCCTTGAATCAGGCTTTTTTTCTTGTCAGGAACAACCAGGTCCGGGTCTATTTCCATGCGGGTGCCAAGTCCATCGCAAGCGGGACAGGCTCCGAAAGGCGAGTTAAAAGAGAACATGCGGGGTTCCGGTTCCTCGTAGCTGATCTCACAATCGGCACACGAGAGGTGTTCGCTGAAAATATGATCAGTACCCTTTTTTGACCTGCCGGCATTGGTAAGCTCGTTGATTATAATCAATCCGCCACCCATTTTAACCGCCAGCTCAACCGATTCGGTCAACCGCTCCTTGATTTCGGCCTTCACCACGAGGCGGTCGATCACCACCTCAATATTGTGCTTTGTATTCTTGTGGAGAATGATCTTCTCGGATAGGTCCCGGATCCGCCCATCCACGCGCACCCTGATGAAGCCCTCCCTCCGAATCTGCCGCAGGACTTCTTTATATTCGCCTTTGCGCC
>DAOWIJ010000007.1 GCA_030640955.1 Fidelibacterota bacterium | reverse complement strand
GGTACTAATACCTATGGAAAAGAATCTTTCTTATATGGGACAATCGATGCTGGAGCCACTTGGCAGAAACTGGATTTGGAATCTCATTCGACAAGCAGCTCAATAGCAAGCTGGAATAAAAATAGTTTGCTAATCGCGGGCGATGGTGGACGGATATTCCGCAGCCATAATGGCGGCGGTCTGGGCATTAATGAAATTTACCTGACTCAAACGCAATTCCCCACTAAGTGGCGGCTGAATCAGAACTATCCCAATCCTTTTAACGCCGGCACCACCATCAGCTGGCTGGCTCCGGTCACGGCGACCACCAGTCTGGTGATCTACGATCTCCTGGGTCGTGAGGTCAGTAACCTGCTGACGGGCCAGATGCCAGCCGGTCCTCATAGCCTGGTCTGGGGTGGCCGGGACAGTAAGGGTAAAGAGTTCCCCAGCGGTGTATATATCGCCCGCCTGGCAACACCCACCAGTACCAGCGTGATCAAGCTGGTTATTCTTCGCTAACAACAGCTGTAATCCTTGCAAAAGCGTGGCTGCACCACTATTATAGTACCATATCTGTTTGATGGCAACCAAGTACATATTGGAGGTATTTGAAATGAAGCTGAACGTGAAAGCATTCGCCCTGGCCTGCGGGCTGCTGTGTGGCCTGGGCTTGTTATTCATTACCTGGTGGATAATCCTGTTTGAAGGACCCTCCGGTGATGTGACCATGATCGGTCGCGTTTATCGCGGCTATAATATTAGTGTGGGCGGCAGTTTTATCGGTCTGCTTTGGGGCCTGGTAGACGGCGCCATTGGCGGGGCCATTTTTGCGTGGCTGTATAATATATTTAACAAACCCGCGCCCACTGTTGAAGCGTAATATCTGCTAGCCCTGACAGTTACATAATATCACTGTAAGGGACCCAATATGAGGTGGTTCCACCTCGAGAAGGCTCCCAGCCCCGTTTTCAGCCCGGAGACGGTTCATCGGGTTATGCTATAGGGGGCCGGAATCGATCTTATCCATTCAAGCACAATAATGAAAGATACGCATCATGGCATCAAAGTTGATTTTTGTAGTTAACACTCTGATACTGATGACCCTGGCTTGTTCCACTCATACGGCCTCAATCCGGTCGGCATCGCCAGGTGATTCCATGGAAGCCTGGGGACCAGACTGGGCCAGGGATGTGGTGTGGTATCAAATATTCCCCGAAAGGTTCCGCAACGGGGACTCCACCAACGATCCCACCTTGGCAGACATAAAGGGTTCCTGGCCCCATGATTACACTTCCGACTGGCAGGTCCATCCCTGGGAGTCCGATTGGTATGAGTTCCAGCCATGGGAACAGGTGAATGGCAAGGATATCTGGTTCAACATCCAGCGCCGTCGCTATGGCGGTGATCTGCAAGGCATTTTGGAGCGGCTGGACTACCTGGAGGACCTGGGTATCGGCGCGATTTATCTTAATCCTGTATTTGATTCCCCATCGCTGCACAAATACGATGCAACCACCTATCACCATATCGATCCGAATTTTGGCCCCGATCCTGCCGGTGACCGTGAGATCATTGCCGCGGAAGTGCCGCACGATCCCGCTACCTGGGTCTGGACGTCGGCGGACAGCCTTGCCCTGCACCTTATCGATGAGATTCACCGGCGGGGCATGAAAGTCATTTTTGATGGCGTATTCAACCATTTGGGGATAAACAGTTGGGTCTTCCGGGATGTCATGGAGAAGCAGCAGGAGTCGTTGTATGCCGAGTGGTTCACTGTTAGCGCCTGGGATGACCCAAACACGGAAGCAAATGAATTCGATTATGAGGGCTGGTTCGGTGTGCGGGAACTGCCGGAGTTGCGCGAGGATGAAAATGGTATTGTAGCCGGACCACGTGAATATATTTTCGCCGCCACCAGCCGCTGGATGGATCCGAATGGCGATGGCAATCCCGCTGACGGTATCGATGGCTGGCGCCTGGATGTGGCCTTTAATGTGCACCACAATTTCTGGAAGGCCTGGCGGAAACACGTGAAATCCATCAACAGCCAATCGTACCTGACGGCAGAAGTAGTGGAGCCGATCAAGGCGCTGCGGCCATACCTGCAAGGCGACGAGTTCGATGCTGTCATGAACTACAATTTCGCGTTTGCCTGCTCAGAGTACATTTTCGCTGGTGCAAATCGTACCAGTACGTCTGAATTCGACCATCGATTACGCACGCTGCGCGAAGCATTCCATCCCGGGGTGGCCTATATTATGCAAAATCTGTATGACAGCCACGATACCAATCGTCTGGGGTCTCACATTGTCAACCGTGAGAAATCACATTACCGGGAGTGGGGCGAATATTTCAATTTCTCCAGGGGTAGCAACCCGGATTACAATACCGGTAAGCCATCGCGGGAAGATTACCGGCTTCAGCAGCTCGCGGCGTTGTTTCAAATGACCTACCCCGGCGCTCCCATGATCTACTATGGTGATGAGGTGGGCATGTGGGGAGCAAATGATCCCTGCAGCCGCAAACCTATGGTCTGGGCTGATAAATCATACGCTGATGAAGCCTGTCAACCCGATGGCTCCCGGAAAGATATTGGTGCTGCGGTAGCGGTTGATGGCGATCTTCTGGATTATTATAAGCGGCTTATCCATTTGAGGAAAGAACTGCCCCCGTTACGATGGGGTGATTATCGGACCTTGTTGGTTGATGACGGCAACCGAGTCTATGCCTTCGCTCGTGAATATGATGGCCAGAAAGTTGTGGTCGTACTGAATAATAGCGCGGCCGAGCAGAGCGTGGAATTACCAATTTCTGGTTCCTGGGTGGATGCCTGGAATGACAACGAGGTCGTTCCAACTGATGGGGAATCGGTAATTATAAGCGTTCAACCATTAGGCGGGAGAATCCTGCTGCATGACCGCTAACAGCAGTTAAGTTGTCTGGATTTACGCTTATAAGGTATTAAATTAGCCTGGAGTTAGTATCTACGAACTAACGAGAGGAGGTGGTCCATTGTCTAATCACATTAGGGCGCTGGCCTCCGCCGGTGCGAACTGAAGGCATTCTGGCACGCCAGACGCCCAGAAATAGGAAAAGCCTCCAGCCATATGCTGGGGGCTTTTTCGCGCCTGGCAGCTTATGTCTATAGTGATTCTGATGAGCCGGCAATAGCGGAAAGAGAGCTCACCTACTCAATGGACTTCAGGAGATATGTGGTCAAGATAGCGTCTAAAACGCTTTCGAAAGAATCATCAATAGTGGCGGTAAAAATCACTAACAGATCAATCTCAGGGAAGACGTAAATCATCTGGCCGGAGGACCCTTCGGCGGCATAGCCGCTATACGCTCCCAGTTCTTTAATCCACCACAAATAGCCATACCCTTGGGTCCCACCTGAATGACGCCGCGTGGATTCAGCCACCCAGCCGACCGGGAGCACCTGCACGCCGTCCGCCATTCCATCATCCAGGTATAGCTGGCCGAAACGGGCCATGTCCCTGGGCGCCAGATAGAGGCCAAAGCCACCCATGTTGATTCCCTCGGGCGCCTGTTCCCAGGAGAACTCGGGAATCCCGAGAGGCTCAAACAGAAATTCCTTTGCAAAATCCTGCAGGTGCATGTGGGTGGCGTTAGTCACGATCCCCGACAGCAGATGGGGCAGGCCGGAATTATACTTGAAGGCGCTGCCGGGGTCGGTTTCCAGTTCCAGGTCCAAGATAAATGCAAACCAGTCATCGCTAGCTTCCCAATCCGCTTGTACCGTGCCGTTCTCAGCCCACTGGAAACCGGCTGTCATGGTAAGCAGCTGCTCTATGGTAACGGAGGCCTTTATTGAGTCCAGGCCGGGCAGGTAATAACTTGGCAGCACTTCCGCGAGAGTTTGATCGACACCGGTCAAATACCCCTCTTCTATGGCGGTCCCGACTAACGCCGATATGAAGCTTTTGGTCGTTGAGCGCAAATGGATTCGTGCCGACCGCGACCAGCCTTGAAGATACTGCTCATGGACCAGATACCCATTGCGCGCAACCAGGAACGAGTAAATATCATCGCGCTCTTCTACGGCATCAACCGCCCGCTGGAATTTAGCTGCATCGATATTCTGTTCTTCCAGGGTGGCCGTGGGCCACTCGTACGTTTTGGCTTCTTCTTCCTCGGGCTGACAGCCTGTGAAGACCGCCGCCATGAAGAGACATGCAAAGCTAATTCGATTGAATGGGATCAATTTTTCCGGCCATAATTGGTTGTAAGTTGAATTTAGCACAATAGCCTGTTGAATTTCATATCATCTGTCAAGAACCTCACCCCTGACACTGCGTGTCTTCCCCTCTCCTGAAGGAGAGGGGATCGAGGGGTGAGGTTATCCTTCCACAATCTTTATCTCTTCCGGAGCCTGCCCCGCCATTGGCGGGGTCAGCCCCCCGCCTTCGGCGGGATAAACTCCCAGCTCATACACCAGCCTATCTATCACCCTTCTTTGGAGGACTAGGACGCCTAGGCGGAGGAGGCGGTGGTATGCCACCTTTACGCTCTGGTCTTCTTTCCCGCGGTGAGGGGGGCTTTGGTTTAGGAGGTGGAGGGATCGGTGATTTCTTATCGTTATTACTCATTGTTC
>DAOWIJ010000249.1 GCA_030640955.1 Fidelibacterota bacterium | reverse complement strand
GACTGGATGGTCAGGGGGGCCAGCGCCAGGTATTCAAAGCCCGCTTCCCCGGATTCAAATACTCCGTCAACAATCGACGTCGACACTAGCGGTTGTCCATTCAAGATACCACCAATCCACAGACCCGCGTAGGAGAAGTGCTCCACCTGTTCACGCAAAACCTGGGTATGCTGCCGGAACATGCACGAGGGTTGGATCTCGCCATCGATCTTGTTGTAGCCGTTGCCCAGCACACCGAAATTGGTCAGGCCAATGCCCAACTGGTTGATGCTGGTATACTGTTTGAAATCGTCCTCAACTTGTGCGAATGAAGCGATAGGCATAGCAATGCCAAGAATTAATAGCATCACAATGACAGTGAACGATCTAGTATGTAGGGTAAATTTCATTGGTCAATATCAGTCAAATCTTCATCCAGCGATGTGGAGAGGATAAACCGCCTTACACTGCCCTGGCCCGGATCACAGACATAGATGACACCGCGCTCATCCACATCCACAGACACAGGCCTCACCAGCTGGCCTTTGATCTCCTTGTAGTAGAAGGTATCAACGAGGGCCGAATCGAGGGAGCCGGGCAGCCAGATGGTGGTGTCGATGGAGGTCGAATCATTGATCCAAAGCGTCGTATCCAGCTGTATCTTTTCGGTCTCGAAAGGCGCCCACCAGGTGGTGTCCACCCGTTCCTTTTCGATGCCCGCCTTTTTGAAGAAGCTGCCGTCGCCTTTGAAAACCAGGATTTCCCGCAGGTCGGTATTAGCCACGTAAATCATCTGCCGGGAATCAACGGCTACATCATAAGGATTCAGGTATTGCTCGGGTGACATGATATCATCGTAGTGCAGCTCGAAATTGGTGGTGAAGTCATCTGAGGGAGAAACGGAGTGCACGTACATTTGCTTACCGAACTGGGAGTAGTAGACATTGCCAAAATTGTCCACATCCAGGCCGACAGGCATATTGACCGTGCCGGCTCCGTAACCGGTCGTTGCTACGTTGTCCACAAAGTAGGAATAGTGTGTAAAATAGGCATCCCCATCACCCAGTTTAACTGCGCCAGTGCGTATAGATCTGGCTCTCATAATGCGGTCGTTAACTGAATCGGCAGCGTAAAAGAAATAATCCTTCAAGCGGGCAGCGGAAATAGCGGAGAACCTGGTTGTCTCGGCCTTAAGCCCATAGTATATATCCTGCTGCTGGTTGTATTCATCCGTCATATCGAAGAACAGATGCGGGCGCAAAAGGGAATCGGCAACGGCCCTGTTGTAGACATATTTGCTGCTGTCCAGCAGCGCAGTCCACGGAGGAGTATTCAGATAGAGAAGAATCCAGTCATCATCAACTGAAAACCACCGGTATTCGCCTGTCTCAGTGTTCTTAAAAAGTATTTCGCTGGCCACCGAATCGATGCCGTGCATGTTCCAGTACTGGTTCCAGCGGTAGACTTTGTAGGAGCCATTGATAACCAGCAGATTGAGCCGGCCATCGATAGCGATGTCGATAGGATTAAAATCATCAGCGATGTGGGAGAAATCGAGTGTGGCGAAAGTTGAATCGGTATCGTCAATTCTGGAACCCGCCTGATCGAATACCAGCACAGCGTTCAAACTGGTATCAGCTATGAAAACGTGTCTGGCGTGCGAAATGGAAACCTCCACGGGGGTGACAATGCCATACTCACTGCCCCATGATGGTGACAGTGGCAGGTAGGTGGTGTCGCCGGCGGTAAAATCGAGGGCCTGCCCCTCGGTAGATGGCAGGGGCATACGCTCCAGACAGCCGATTATTATCATAATTAACGCCAGGCCGACGGCGATTCTCATAGGGCAAACCCGATGCTGTAGCGCTGAGGGGCCGTCAGGTAGGTTGATTGGCTGTAAGCATAGTTAAACCGCACGACATTGCCACCAGGCATAGGTATTTTCAATCCACCGCCGAACGACAGTCCCATACTTTGCTGGTTGGCTACGTAGCCGATTCTTAAAGCTAAAACATTGTTGAACAGGTACTCAAAACCCAGGGCATAGGTCTCGACGTTATCGGCGGGATGGGTAAGTTGAAACGATGTACTCAGTCTATGGGTAGCCGATTCAAACATCTCATAGCCCGCTCCCAATCGAAAGGTTGTCGGCGGCGAAAAGGACTGGAATTCCAGGGAATCGGCCTCTACCTCGTCCCCATTCTGATCAATAATAATCTTGGAATAAGTGCCATTCGGCCGGGTCTGGTGGCCAAAATTACTGAACGATGAAGCCAGACGCAGGGACCGAAACCCAGTCATATAGTAAGTGCCGAAGTCAAGGAGCAGGGCGCCCATAGTCAGGTCATCCAGGGTCTCGCTAACATATTTGGCGGTTGTTCCAAAAGTAAACCGGTCTGACAGCTTGATGCTGTAGGTCAGCGCGGCAAACTCATCCCGGAAAACGAAAGTACGGCCGGTGCCGAAGGGCATGAATACGGTGGTTTCCTTCATCGGTTCCATGTGTAGAGCGCCGTAGCTGAAACCGATTGTACCGGCCCTCGGCAAGGGTAGGGCCAGAGCGAAATAATCATAGTCGACATCGGCCGCCATATCAAGATGGAACAGAACCATATCCCGGCGGCCCAGCTGTCCGATGGAGGCCGGGTTATAAAAAACACTTGAGGCGTCCACAGGCAAGGCGACGCCCGCACCGGACAAGCCCGCACCAGAGGCGCTGGTTTCGATTTTCAAAAATGGGAAGACGGCCGTGCCGGCCCTCTGGCCACCCAGGTTCTGGAACAATCCCTGGCCGGTTGAAGCAACGGGAAGCAAGACCGCCAGAGACACCATGCATATTTGTATCCTGCAGTGCATTAGAACGAAACCTGTAAGCCGATCTCCGCCATGCGCGGTTTTTCAGTTCGGGCTGGATCCATATTTGGATTCGGAGAGGCAATCATGCCGTAAGAGTACATCTGGCCCGGATCAAAGCCGCGGCCTGTAAAGGGATTTATGCGCCGTGGTGTGCGGCTGTTAAACAGGTTTTCAATCTCAAACAGCAACCGGATGCGCGTTCTTCCAATTACCCAATTCTTGTATATTCGGGCGTCAGTCACAAATTTTGCCATTTCAGCTATCCGGTTGTTGGGTGTGTCAGCGTTACGAGTACCGTAAAAATAGATCTTGCCATCCGCACCCCGGCGTTGTCCCAACGGCAGGGTGGTATCGCCGGGCGCCGCCAGTAGGGTTTGCGAAGTATAGCGCCTGCCCGTCTCATAATCCAACCGTAGAGAAAAGCCCCAATCCTCAAAGCCCAATAGTGACTTACTTTTCGTCGGCGGCTTATAATAGGAGAAATTCATAAAGACGCGCACCGGCCGGTCCCAACTCAGGTAGTTCTCGCCTAATGGTTTTTCCGACAGCGCTCCCGCCTGCACCAGCAGGTTATCGTTGGGATTCGAGCTCTTACCGGTGGCAATGGAATACGAATAGTTGCCGTCCAGCTGGAAATTGCGCCAGAAGCGCGTGCGCAAGACCGCTTCCACACCGCGGGAACGTGCATAGTCGGCGTTAAAGTACATGTTGAAGCGCAGGTGTGAGTAACGGGGGTTCTCCGAGGTAACGGGCTGTGAAGTCTCGTAATTGTACATGTTCTTCCAGTAGGCCTTGACCTCCAGTATCTGATCTTCACTGAAGCGGTGCTTAACCCCGATCTCATATTGCACAGTCGTCTTGGGATTGAGTGTCGGGTTGCCGATAATCTGATAGGTACTTTGGGCGTTGCTGTTCAATTTGGCGAATACATACTGGAAGGTGGGCAACTGGGAAAAATGGCCGTAGTAGAAGTAGAGCACATCGTTATCCGTGACTGGATGGGAGATGCCCAGGCGGGGACTCATATGTCCTTTCAGTCGGTTGCCGAACAGAACATCAGACTCGGCATAGAACTTATCGATGGCCGACTCGGTCAGGATTACCTGCGGTGAATCGTTGATAGCATCCTCAAGGTATTGGCCGGGGACCCAGTAGTCATAGCGCAGCCCCAGGTTGACGATCATGCCCTCGAAGGTGATGTTATCCTGAATATATAATATACCGCT
>DAOWIJ010000096.1 GCA_030640955.1 Fidelibacterota bacterium | reverse complement strand
GCTGGGGTTTCTCCTTCGCGGTGTCCGGCAGATAGATACCACCCTTGGTAACATCCTCCGACTCAGCCGCCTTGACCACTACGCGATCATGCAGAGGCTTGAGATTCATCTGTTATCTCCTTACGTATTTATTTGAGTAAATCTTTGCACACTGTTGAAAATCTGCTCCCAGGGCCTTCCAGCCTGCAAAAGCAGCATGAAAATTACCATGTATATATTATGCGGGGAAGTTTTTTTAGCACTCTTTTTGTGTGAGTGCTAACGGCCTTCAGCGGCCCGTGCTGCCGAAGCCGCCTGCGCCGCGCGTAGACTCCTGCAATTCTTCGCGCAATTCGTAATGGATAGGCGACCCGTCCATGGCCACTAACTGGAACAGGCGATCGCCCTGGTGGACCGTGTAAGGTGCGCTTTTGATATTATCGCACGCGGCCATGATCTCGCCCCGGTAGCCGCCGTCGATCAGTCCGATGGAGTTGGCCATGCGCAGTGGCGTCTTTGATATGGATGACCGGGGCAGCAGGAAGTAGGCCCGGCCGTCATCAGGCTGGCACCGGATACCTAACCGGATCGCCGACGTCTCCCCCGCCTCAAAGGTCTGGTCCGCCAGCACAAACAGGTCCAGCCCGGCATCACCCTCATGGAAGTGGCCGTGGCTGCTATACAGCTCGCGAGCGGCGTCGTTAAGCGGCTTGATCAGCAGTTTCATGAGTGGTGATGTTACAGTAGCGCGGCCGTGGAAGTATAACCATTTAAATGGTGAATACCAGTTTCGTGTCGCGCCCGGCTGGGCGAAATAACTTCTCTGCCAAAACTAGGAACTAGAAACTCGAAACCCGAAACTACCACCCCCTTGTGTTTTCCCTAATACTCCGCGTAGATTGCGCCCCGGCCGGCGCTGATTCAATGACGAAAACAACAGAAATACAAAGAATCCTGGTCCTGGTCCTCAAGCGGATCGGTGAGATACTGCTGACCACACCGGCAATCCGGGCGCTCCGCAAGGCCTATCCCGGGGCGGAAATCACGGCGGTCGTCTACCGGCCGTTCAAGGATGTCCTGGAGGGCAACCCGAACATAGACCAGCTAATCGTACTGGAGCCCGACGCCGGCAATTACGCTTTTATCCGCCAGGCGTGGCGTCTGCGGCAAAAGAGGTTTGATCTGGTGCTGGACTTTCTGGCGCTTCCCAGCAGTGCGCTGATTACGCTGATGAGCGACGCTCCCATCAGGGTCGGCCTGCCCCGGCGACACCGAAAGTACGCCTATAACAGGTATATCCCTTATGAGATGGGAAACACGCCCTACGCAGCCGACCGGCGGCTGAACGCGGTCCGTATGCTGGGCCTGCCCGACGACGGAATAGCTATGGATTTCAGCATCGATGAAAACTCAGCGGCCCGTGGGGATGAACTGCTGGATCGTAATGGCCTTGGGGCAGGCGATCGGTTCGCCGTAGTGGCGCCGTTGGCTGGTCAGGCCTGGAAGTTGTGGCCCTTCGAGCGCTACGCACAGGTCGCGGATTACCTGGCAGATGAGCACAGCCTGCCAGTGGTCCTGATCTGTGGCCCTGGGGAATATCACTACGTTGAGCAGGTATTGCGGCATACGCGATCAACGCCCGCGGCCGCAATTGAGTTTACGGATCTCAATATCATGGCGCGAGTCTTGAGCAGGGCCCTGTTCTATGTGGGCAATGATGGCGGCGTAAAGCACCTGGCGTCGGCTGTGGGTACACCTACCGTTACGATCTTCGGTCCGGCTTACGCCCACAAATGGAATGAGCCGGATGATCCCTTGCATCAAATGCTATGGCAAGAGATCGATTGCCGAGGCCGCCGCTGTTTCAGGGAGTGCTCCCGCAACTACGAGTGCCTCACTATGATCAGCGCAGAGGATACCTGCTCCGGTATAGATCGCCTTCTTACTGCCATTAAAGCAAGGGTCAATGCTGCGCCGGGTTAGCGGCATCGCCCTGCTTGAATCTAGCTGCCCGGCTGAGTAGCTTGCAGTTCAGCCAGTAGACCTAAAGGAGTTAAAATGTTTACCAGCATAAGAAGAATTCTCCTGTTTCAAATAGCTGCCGTTCTGGCCCTGGCAGGCTGTACCGGGATTATGGATGACAGCCCCAATTTCGCCATCGCTATCCACGGTGGCGCTGGGACCATCGAGCGGGATAACATGACGCCTGAGATGGAGTCGGCCTACCGGGAGAAATTGACCGAGGCGCTGAGCGCCGGGTACCGGGTCCTGCGCGATGGCGGTACGTCTCTGGATGCTGTGGAAACGGCCATTGCCATCATGGAGGATTCGCCTCTGTTCAATGCCGGCAAGGGGGCCGTGTTCAACGCCGCCGGCCAGAACGAAATGGACGCCTCCATCATGGATGGCCGGACCCTGGAAGCGGGCGCTGTTGCGATTGTCAAGCAGGTGAAAAATCCCATCAGACTGGCCCGGCTGGTCATGGAAAAATCACCCCATGTGCTCTTGTCGGGTGATGGGGCTGAACGGTTTGGGGATGAGTACGGTATCATACAAATGCCGGAGGACTATTTTCATACTCAGCGTCGCTGGGAAGCCCTCCAAGAGGCCCAGGCCGAGGAAGTCAAGGAACGTGGGACGGTTGGCGCCGTGGCCCTGGACCAGCACGGCAACCTGGCTGCCGGTACATCGACTGGCGGCAGAACCAATAAACTTGCGGGCCGCGTTGGCGATTCTCCCATCATCGGCGCCGGCACTTATGCTGACAATCGCACCTGCGCCGTATCAGGGACCGGCCACGGTGAGTATTTTATACGCCTGGCGCTGGCCTATGATATTTCGGCCCTGATGGCATACCGCAACCTCACTATTGAGAAGGCTTCCCGAGCCGTAGTCATGGACAAGCTGGTGGAATTGGGCGGTGCGGGCGGCGTGATCGCCATGGACGCTCAGGGCAATATCGCCATGCCTTTCAGCACCAGCGGCATGTACCGCGGCTTTGTGGACCGTAACGGGAATATGGCCGTCAAGATTTACGCCGATGATTAACGGGGCCGTCATTCTCATCACCGGCGCTTCCAGCGGTTTCGGCTGCCTGGCTGCGGCCCGCCTGGCGGCAGCGGGACACACTGTGTACGCTACCATGCGGGACGTAAACAGTCAGGGGCCACTCATGGCCGAAGCCCGGAAGCGCAATGCTCAACTCAAAATACTTAGACTGGACGTAACTGATAAGCGCTCCATAACGGACGTGATTAACTCGATCCAGGAGGAGCACGGTCAGCTCCACGTGCTGGTGAACAACGCCGGCTTTGGCATGGGCGGCTTTTTTGAAGACCTGGAAGAAAGTGAGATCAGGGAGCAGTTCGAGACCAACTTTTTCGGCGCTCAGGAGGTCACCAGGCAGGCGCTGCCCCTCATGCGCCAGACCGCGGCTACTGGAGAGCGCAGAGGTCGAATTATAAATATATCCAGTGTCCAGGGCCGGCTGGCCGCTCCCGGATTAGGCGCCTACGCCTCCTCAAAGTACGCCCTGGAGGGCTTCAGCGAGGGCCTCTCGTTCGAGCTGCATCCCTTCGGCATTGATGTAGTACTCATCGAGCCGGGGGCCTACGCCACGGAGATTTTCACCACCAAGCGGCGGATTGGGCGGCGTGCCACCAGTTCGGAGAGTCCTTACAGACCGTTGGCCGACCATATGCTGGCGCTGGTCGATAAAAGGGCCGCCACCGGGCGCAAGGTGGGCGACCCCGAGGACGTGGCCAGCCTCATCGAGAAAGTGATCGGTCTGGAGGAAGCCAAACTGCGCTATACCATTGGCCCTGATGTACGCCGCCGCCTGTTGGCCAAGCTGCTCCTGCCGCAAAAATTATTGCGCAGACTGGTAACACGGATCGCTTTCGGACCCGCCGCAAATTAGCAAAAAACGCTATCTGACGGGAAGCCCCGCCGGCGCTTGCGCTGACGGGGCTCATAATTGTAGCGGTTGGGCCTGATGATCAGGATTTAATCAGGTGCACGTTACCGTTGATGGTTTCTATAATTATTTTATTCCTGCCATCGCCGGTTTTGCCCCTGCCAATGAGAGTCTTCCTTTTTTCGAAGCCAAATAATTTCCACTCTTCCGACTCCTCCAGATCCAGTGGAAAATCACTTTGGATAGTATACCTGTCCCGATATTTGTTGCTGTAGCCCAGCCTGATCTCGATATCCATGGACAGATCAGCGGGTACTCTAAGGATGATGTCTCCCCCCTTGGACTCCAGATTAACATCCTGTTGACCATCCACCCCGTCACCGGTGATGGTCACTTCCACATCACCGCCCATGGTTGAGGCCTTCACCCAGCCGCTGACCTCATCAATTGCGATGTCGCCGCCCATGGTACTGGCCTTCACATGGTCACCAGCAGACCGGATATGAATATCACCACCCATAGTTCTCACACGTACTCCGGCAGGCGCCTCATCAACCATTATATCGCCGCCCATGGAACTGATTTTTACT
Source organism: Fidelibacterota bacterium (assembly GCA_030640955.1). Taxonomy (GTDB): domain Bacteria; phylum Fidelibacterota; class Marinisomatia; order SCGC-AAA003-L08; family TS1B11; genus DAOWIJ01. Next base: position 2,139 of record DAOWIJ010000096.1, on the reverse strand, counting down.
TCATTCTCCGTTTGACCTCCGGCCACTCGGTTGCTATAAGATACGTCGCCGCCCATGGTGCTCCCATCGATGCCACCGGATACATCCTTGAAAGTGACATCGCCACCCATGGTATGGACCTTGCCATCCAGGTGGGATTCACGGACAATTATGTCGCCGCCCATGGTTCGGAGGCTGGCTTCACCCTTTACTTTGGTGAGCGTTATGTCGCCGCCCATGGTTTCACCAATGAACTCGCCCTGAACACCGGTAATGTCCAGGTCCCCACCCATGGAGTTGAAATCGAGGTTAAATTTTTCCGGTACCTTAACAATTACGTCTACGTGTCCCGGATGGTTTCGAAACAGGCCATCTTGCGAGGCAGTGAACCGGACGCCGCCGGGGATTTTGTCCATCCTGATCTTGAAGTCCTGTGGGTCACCACCCCTGATACGTGCCTTGATAGCTACTACTTTCTTGTCCCAGGCTACCAATTCCAGTGAGCCGCCGCACTCGAAATCCACCTCCAGGGTCTGACCCGGTTTGACCTTGAATTCCCCTTCTAAGGTTTCTTTATCGGCAGCTATTAGAGTACCAGCCAACATCATGAATGTGAAGGCTATCAATATCATCAATGAAAAGGCCACGGTGATGCTAAATCTGCCCATAGTACCAAACTCCCTTCATATATATAACACACCCAGAAACACGGCGCTCCCTGCTATTAAGAGCCGGTTGAAGTCTTAAAGGTTGTCAGGCATGGCGGGAAAAATCTCGCTCAAACTATCAACGGCTCACTAAATTTGCGGTGCACTTACTACCGCCGAGGTGGTGAAATTGGTAGACGCGCCGGACTCAAAATCCGGTGTCCGCAAGGACGTGGGGGTTCGAGTCCCCCCCTCGGCACTACGCTTTTCTCGTCGGAGAATTGGGGCTTCTCTATTTTTCCCAATCGGTGGTGATTGGTGATGAGCGGGGTCAGAATAGCAGACATATAGCAGATTTTCTGAAAGCACTTCTTCAAACTTACGGGCATATTCAACCTGCAAGGACTGAATCAAACCGGCATAGTGGCTCTCGGTCACGTTCACGCTGGAATGGCCCAGGAACCGGCTTGTAGCAAAGATGTCACGGGTTGCCAGGTAGTACATTGACCCAGCCGTCTTTCTCAACGTATGAGTCGATGCATCCTCAATACCAGCCTGTCTAAATAGCCACTTTACCCTACGAAAAACCTCATGCCGGTTAAATAGAAATGGCCCACTTGGTACGTCCTTCCGGCTCTCCAATATTTCCTTCACCTTATTAGGCTTTGGAATATGGCGAGACTTAGACCCCTTCGTTCTCAGAAAGTGGAGCGTGTCTTGCCCGTCACATTTCCAAGTAAAATCAGGGTATAATGCTTCGCTTGTACGTGCGCCGGTAAATAGATAAAATAGTGTCAAATCCCGTGCATCCTTTTGGAACTCGTCAGATAAATCAAGTTGTTCGATGGCGAAGTTCAGGGAGCGCAATTCATCTTGATTTAAAAAGCGTACATCTGAGCGGGTGACGGTCATTGGAGATACCTCTGCCAATGGTGACTTACTCAAATATTCCTTTTTTACTGCAAAATTGAATAGTGCCCTTAAGTTTCGATAGCAGACGTTAATACCAGCGGGTGAATAGCCCTTCTCTTTGCGATAAATTAAATATCCCTCTAGATCAGCCGGTTTAATCTTATCCAGACGTTTACTCCGCAGTCCGCTATCGTAATCCAATAACGCCTTGTAGGTATTAAATACCCGCCCAAGACTTTTTTCTCTCATATTGTTAGATTGGATTTTCAACTGCCGGTCAGCCTCATACTTTTGCCAGAGCTGGTGCAGTGTCAAAACTTTGGCTCTTGCTTCAGGCGGAGCCATAAGGCCAGCCTTTATTTTGTCTGATCTTGCCAGCAGTAACCGCCGGTATTTGGCAGCATCGGACTCAGAGCCGTGAAAAGTCTTTGATTTTCTGGCCCCGTTATGATCGTAAAAGTCCAGCACGTAGGTTCCCGGATTATTCCCTGGCCGGACTCCTGAATACCTGTATTTCTTTCGCTGTGCCACGACTACCACTAGTCCAGTTTTTCCCGTTTCCGTTCCGTTTTCTTTAAATATTTGTGCTTCACAAGGTAGT
>DAOWIJ010000209.1 GCA_030640955.1 Fidelibacterota bacterium | reverse complement strand
CTGCATACGGCCGATTACATCTTCAACGTCACTGCGGACATCCTCAATCCACGCTTGTTGCCGGCCATAACATTCATCATCGCCGCCCTGATCAGCTTTTCTACCGGCACTTCTTTCGGTACCATGGCGATCCTGATCCCCCTGGTCATTCCCCTGGCCTATATCGTGCCCGGTAACGCGGGGCTGCCGGAAGCGTCCCAGCAGGCTATCTTCCTGGGCAGTATCGGGGCGATTCTCTCCGGGGCTATTTTCGGCGACCACTGTTCACCCATCTCCGATACCACTGTCATGTCGTCCATCGCTTCCGGCGCCGACCATATCGATCACGTGCGCACCCAGCTGCCCTACGGGTTAACGGTAGCCGGAATTACCATGCTGGTGGGCTATATACCGGCGGGATTCGGCTTCAATCCGTTCCTGGGCAATCTGCTGGCGCTGGGGCTTATCGCTGCTGCCGTCTGGGGCTTGGGCAAGAAACCGGAGTAATCCCGGCTCAGGCTTGGGGCTGGTCTCCCGAGTTGATAAACAGATGGACCTGCTCAATATGGGTGGGGCTGGCTTTGGTTATGATGGTCTGGCCCATGGGCAGATAGAGACGTTCTCCGGAAAAAGGTATCCGTCCCAGGGTCGAGGTCAGGTATCCGGCCAGGGTTTCGTAGTCGCCCGCAGGTACCTTGATCCCTTCCGCTGTCTCCAGGTCTTCCAGTTTGGCCGTGCCCTGAATCAGTAGTGATCCATCCGGCAGGCGCTTGATATCGGCGGCCGCGGCGTCGAACTCGTCTTCAAACTCACCGAAGATCTCCTCGAACAGGTCCTCAAAGGTTACCAGACCGGCCGTGCCGCCGTATTCATCCAGTATGATGGCTATGGACCGATGTGCCCGCTGCAACTGGCGCAGGACATCCATGGTGGTGTTGGAATCGGGCACCAGCACAACCTCCTTGATGATGGACGCCAGATCGTCCGGGTGCTTGAACAGATCGTAATGGTAAACCACGCCGATAATATTATCCATGTTAGCACGGTAAACGGGCAGCTTGGAATTTCCTGAATCGATGAATGTATGGATAGCCTCGGTCATGCTGAAGTCTTCCGGGATCGCCGCTATCTCGGTGCGGGGGGTCATGGCTTTCGACACCGGCGTCTCTCCCAGGTCGAGCACCTGGGTGATCAGCTCCTGCTCATTTTTCTGGAGCACCGACGCATCCTGATGACCTTCAAACAGTATCCGCAGGTCCGACCGGTCTCGGGCGCTGCCAGGCCCCCGGCCACTTTGATCAGGGTCCTCAGGCTCGAAATATGAATTAATGGTCTTAATGGGACCGCTCAATGGGGTGAGCAGAAACATCATCAGCCGATGGGGACCGGCTACTACCCGGAGAAATCGGTTGGGGATTTCGCCTGACACGGTCTTGGGGATTACCTCGCCAAACAGCAGGATCACCAGCGATACCACCGCCAGCACCAGCGCCGGACTCCACCCCAGCCTGATAAGGTAAATGGTGGCAAAACTGGTCGCGGTTACGTTCGCCAGGGTTGTACCGATCAGTACCGAGACCAGAAAACCATTGGGGTCACCCAGCAGATGCAGAGCGTGATTGGTGCCCCGGCGCTTCTGGTTGCTCCAGACCTCGATCTGCAACGGGTTAGCTGTTATGAAGGCCAACTCGGAACCGGAAAAAAAAGCCGATAAGGCCACGCCGATCAGGGCCAACCATACTTCAAGCATGATACCACCTGCCAGAGTATACGTTGGGCCGAAATAAAGCCAGTTTAGCGTTCACTGTACCATCATGGCGGTAGTAAAATTGAGACTGTATATTATACATTCCGTAATCAATTTAACAGGAACCCGCGGTTTAACAAACAAAAGCCTGCTGGATTGCCACAAAAAATGAGCGTGCCAAACCGACGCGGACATATAGCCACGGAACAGCGCAATACCCGCTCCGCGCAGCTGGATAAGCTGACCGTCAGGGAAACTCTGGAACTGATCAATTCCGAGGACGCAACCGTACCGTCGGTAGTGAGAGCTGCGCTGCCCCGCATCGAGCGCTTTGTGGAAATGGTGGTAGCCAGTTTTCGGGCTGGGGGCAGGCTGGTTTACGTAGGGGCCGGGACCAGCGGCAGGCTGGGGGTACTGGATGCCTCGGAGTGCCCGCCCTCCTTTTCCGTTGTGCCCGGAATGGTCGCGGGTGTTATAGCTGGGGGCGCGCCTGCTTTAACCCGGGCGGTTGAAGGCGCGGAGGATAATCCTGAAGATGGGGCCGCCGCTGTTAAGGATCTGGATTTATCTCAGGATGACAGTGTGCTGGGGATCGCCACGGGAGGGACCACGCCCTTCGTCCACGGCGCCCTGCAATATGCCATGAAAATTGGGGCCTCTACCGGGTTTCTCATCTGTACCGATGAAAAGCCCTTTGCTGACCTGGCAGAGGTGATGATCCCCGTTATTACCGGGCCGGAAGTGGTGACCGGGTCCACCAGGATGAAGGCGGGGACGGCAACCAAACTGGTGCTTAATATGATAACCACTACCGCCATGGTGCAGATAAACAAGACCTATGGCGACCTGATGGTTGATCTGAAGGCCCTCAACGACAAGCTGTGGGATCGCGGCAGCCGTATCATTTCCGAGCTTACCGAATTGAGCTACGAACAGGCCTTTAAGACTTTGAAGCAGGCTGACGGCGAGGTAAAAACCGCCCTGGCCATGGAGCTTAAGGGCCTTTCCAGCAAGGAAGCCCGCCAAAAGCTGGATAAAGCGGGCGGGGCCCTCCGCAAAGTCCTGGAAGGTGATTGATATTGGGCGCTGATGCAAAAACCTGGGATTCACTGGGCATTATGTCCGGTACCTCCATGGATGGCATCGACCTGTGTCTGGCCCGCATCAGCCTGGCCGCCGGTAAATTGGATTTTGAAGTACTCGACGGAACCAGTATGCCCTTCGAGCGCCAACAGCGGCAAGCCATCCGGGACAACTTGAATGGCACAGTGGACGGCGCCGCCCAACTGCATTTCCAGCTGGGCCGAATCTATGCCCGGGCAGCAGGTACTTTTCTAGGCGCCAGAAGGGTGGATGTAATCGGGTTACACGGCCAGACCGTCGCTCATATTGACGGCCAGTACACACTGCAGGTTGGGGCGCCGGCTGCTGTGGCAGCGGCCATGGAGACACCCGTAGTATCCGATTTCAGGTCGGCGGACCTGGTAGTGGGTGGTAACGGCGCGCCCCTGATACCGTTTCTGGACTGGCTCCTGTGCCGGGACAGGGCTGCCGCCACCGTAACTTTAAACCTGGGCGGCGTGGCCAATATAACAGCCCTCCCGCCCGGAGCCGAACGGGGAGACGTCATCGGTTTTGACACCGGGCCGGGTATGGGATTGATTGATGAGGCCGCCCGTCTCCTGTTCGGCGAACCATATGACCGGGATGGGCGCCTGAGCAGCGAGGGGCAGATAAACGACGGGCTGTTGGCGGCTGTGATGGATCACGATTTCATCCGGCAGACGCCACCCAAATCCACCGGCCGCCACGAATTTGGCGCGCAGCAGGTGCACGAACTGGTAGAGCGTTACCCCATGCCGAAGCATGATTTTATACGCACGCTGGTCCATTTAACGGCCCTGTCCATCGAGTATAATCTCCGCACTTTTGTTAAATTTCGGGAGCAGGTGGACGCTCTATTCGTCAATGGAGGCGGCTGGCGCCATCCCCTGCTCATCGACGATCTGCGTTCATTGCTGCCTGGGTGGCAGGTCATGGGGTCTGACCGGCTGGGTATCGATCCGGACCTTAAAGAGGCGCTGCTTATGGCGGTGCTGGCGGTAGCGCATGTGGAAAAGATGCACGGAAACATGCCGGCGGTAACCGGCGCTTCGCAAACGACCTTATTGGGGCAATTGACACCGGCTCCCGCTTTAAGCCGGTAAGGGAGGGTAAGTTGGAAAATCACATATTTCGCATGTATGATATTCGCGGCGTCGTGGAGCGCGACTTCAAAGAGCCGGTTGTGGTCAACCTTGGCCGGGCCTTCGGCACTTTTATTCTGCGCCGGGGCGGCCAGGCCGTTGCCCTCAGCGGAGATATACGCCTGACAACACCCGCACTGAAGGAATGGTTTGCCCGAGGCATGTTGTCGACCGGCGTCAAGGTGCTGGATATCGGCATCCTGCCCACACCGGCCAACTACTTCTCACTTCATCACCTGGACATTGATGCGGCCGTGCAGATTACTGGCAGCCACAATCCGCCCGAGTTCAACGGCTTTAAGCTGACTCATAAGGACGGCGCCGTATACGGTGATCAAATTCAGCAACTGAGGGCCTTGATCGAGGCAGAAGACTTTGAAACCGGCGAGGGTGAATTCAGCGAAGTGGAGCTGCTGAACCCATACCTTGATATGCTGGCTGCCAAGATCAGCCTGGAAAGGCCTCTCAAGGTGGTCATGGACTGCGGCAACGCGGCGGCGGCCCTGGCGGCGCCTGAGATTTTCAAGCGGCTGGGGATCGATATCAAGGAGCTCTATTGCGACGTGGATGGACGCTTTCCCAACCATCATCCTGACCCCACCGAAGTGGAAAACCTGGCTGATCTGATCGCCGAGATGCGCCGGGGTTCGTACGATATGGGTATTGCCTACGACGGCGACGCGGACCGGGTGGGCGTAGTCGACGAAAAGGGCAATATGATTTTTGCCGATACCCTCATGACCGTCTTCCTGGATGAGGTAGCCAAACCCGGCGAGCCGGTGATCTTCGACGTCAAGTGTTCCCAGGCCCTGGAAGAGGAGATCGAACGCCGGGGCGCCGTACCGTTGATGTGGAAGACCGGGCACAGCCTGATCAAGGAAAAAATGCGCGAGACCGGTGTGAGTTTTGCCGGCGAAATGAGCGGCCATATCTTCTTTGCGGACGAATTTTTCGGTTTTGACGACGCCATCTACGTTTCGCTGCGCCTGGCCCGGCTGCTGTCGCGATCTGACAAGCCGCTATCGGAATATGTGGCTCACCTGCCCATCTATCACAGTACGCCGGAACTGCGCCTGGAGTGCCCCACGGATGATGAAAAATTCCGCATTGCGGCCGCCGCGGAGGAATACTTCAAAAGCCAATACGATTGCATAGACATTGATGGCGTGCGCATCCGGTTCGGCGATGGCTGGGGGCTGGTGCGGGCCTCCAATACACAGCCCGTGATCGTCTGCCGCTTCGAAGCCCGCACACCGGAGCGCCTGGCAGCCATCAAGTCGGAGGTACTGACCAAACTGTCCGATTTCGGCGAGATCAGCTTGTCTGCATGACTCAATTCCTGGACAGGCACAGGCAGCTCAAAGCGCAGGTCGATGAACGGCTGGCGGCTATCTACCCCGAAGGCCCGCACTTGCTTGTGGAGCCCATAAAACATGTATTGAGCAATGGCGGCAAACGCCTGAGACCCATACTTACCATGTTATCGGCCGAAGCGTGTGGCGCTTCCCCGGCTGACGCATTGCACGCCGCCGCAGCGGTAGAAGTGTTGCACAACTTCACCCTGGTGCACGATGACGTGATGGATCGTGACAACATCAGGCACGGACAACCCACAGTACACACGGTATGGGATGAGGGAGTGGCGATCCTGACGGGCGACGCTATGTTTATCAATGCTCTGGCCGAGCTGCGGCTCAACCCCGGCGATGTGGAGGAGATGTCCAGTGTATTTATCAGAGGGGCCCTGGCCGTGTGTGAAGGTCAGGCCCTTGACAAGGAATTTGAGACGCGTAATGACGTTACCCGGCATGAGTATTTGCAGATGATCGATCTGAAAACCGGGCATTTACTGGGATTGGCCGCTGAACTGGGCGCCATAGTTGCCCGGGCCCCTGCCGGGGTTATCGCCTGCCTGCGTAACTTCGGCCAACTGCTGGGCCGGGCCTTTCAGATCCAGGACGACCTGCTGGAAATTTTTTCGGATACAGCCACCATGGGAAAAAGCCTGGGCAGTGACCTGGTGGCGCAGAAAAAGACTTATCCGGTAGTTGCTGCTGCCGAAAAAGCGCAGGCCGAAGTCAAGGCGGCCCTGGAAGAAGCCGGGACCGATCTTGACAGCGGCATGCAGACCTTACGGCGGGTACTGACGGAGAGCGGAGTAAAGGCCGGGGCCGAGGAAGAAATTGAACGCACCGTCGGTACGGCCCTTGACGAATTAAGGCTCCTGGGCGATAAGGCGACCTCGATCAAACTTTTTGCCGATCTGGTACTGAACAGGAAAAAATAATCTTGTGCCGAGCATGATGAAAAATCTGCCTCCGGTCAGAAGGGATAGAATTATATGCAGGATCGCATAAAGCTGTTGGATAATGGTGACATGCAGGGGGCTATCGAGAGTTATCCGCGGCAGATAAAGGATATATTGGCTACTTATACGGACTGGACGCCCCATAGCGACAAGCGCCGGTTCAACCAGGTGCTGTACCTGGGGATGGGCGGTTCAGCCATCGGGGGAGACCTGGTACGAGTGTGGGCGGAACGACTGAGTGAAACACCGCTGATTGTGGTGCGGGACTACCGCATTCCCGCCTGGGTCAATGAGCATACCCTGGTGGTGGCGTCATCCTATTCGGGCAATACGGAAGAGACCCTGTCGGCAGCGGTGGCCGCGGCTGAACTCGGATCTACCATGTTGGCAGTTGCCAGCGGGGGCAAACTGGCCGAGCTGGCCGCAAATAATGGTTGGGACCTGATCACTATCCCATCCGGGATGCAACCTCGGGCTGCCATCGGCTATTCAGCGGCTGCCATCTGTGTAGGTCTGGCCGGATTCAAGGTGCTGCCGGATAGTGTGTTGCAGGACCTGGAAACAGGCGCCGGTTTGATGGAGCAGGACACAAGCCTGTATGGAAATCCTGAGGGGGAAGATAATCCTGCCCTGAAAGCGGCCCGGCTGGCAGTTGACTATTTACCCGTTATTTACGGGTCCCCGGGTACAACTGAAACATTGGCGGTCCGGCTGCGGGGCCAACTGGCGGAGAACAGTAAGATTTTTGCCAGCCACCATAATATTCCGGAACAGAACCACAATGAGATAGTTGGCCTGAACGAGCGCCTGAAGAAATACGATGACGCGGTAGTGATCTGGCTGACGGATAGCGATGATCATGAGAGAGTTGCGCTGCGCCGCGTAATTTCGAGTGAGTTATTGAATTTGTGTAAATCGAAGGCTGGTGAGGTTTCCCTGGCGGGACATGGTGCAACGCTCCTGCAGCGCAACCTCACACTGCTGTATCTGATCGACTGGATTTCATTCTATGCCGCCATTCTGGGTGATTACGATCCATCCCAGATAGATATTTTAACGCGGCTGAAACAAAAGATGTCGGTTCAATAAGTTTGATTCACCCTTTCCTTGACATGTATTTCGATTGGGGGTATATTGCCGGTAGATGATTCAGGTTCAGGTAGAAAAAATCTCGTTTTATCCACCGAGTAAGGGCTATGCCGTACTCCTGAAGGAAGCTGTGGGCAACAGGTACTTGCCGGTCATCGTGGGCAGCTTCGAGGCCCAATCCATAGCCCTGGCCCTGGAGGAAGTGCAGATGCCCCGCCCCATGACCCACGACCTGTTCTGCAATTTCCTGGATGAGCTGGGTGTGGAGATCCGGGAAGTACTCATTTCAGAGTTGATGGAGGGCACCTTCTTCTCGCGCATCAGCATGGTCGGCAAGACCGGTACGGCGGAAGTTGATTCCCGGCCCAGCGATGCCATTGCCCTGGCGCTCAGGGTGGGGGCGCCCATTTATGTTACCGAGGAGGTCATGGCGGAAGCCGCCGTCAAGGAAATAGTCGAAGCCGCCGCCACTGATGAGCAGCTTGCCGGTGGACCTGACCCCACCAGCGTCAGCGACTATCTCAAGCAGCTTGAGGAGCAGCTTGCTCAGGCTGTCATCGAAGAAGAGTATGAAGAAGCGGCGAATATCAGGGATAAGATAAAGAAGCTCAGCTCTGAATCGGAGAAGAGCTAATACCAGACCGGCCCGCTCCTTTATAGCAGATCATTCAGAGCCGCATCAGCCGCTGCCTGTTCAGCGGCTTTTTTTGTATGCCCCTCGGCCTGGGCAAAACTACGGGCGGCGATTTTTACCCTGACGGTAAATTGTTTATCGTGTTCGGGGCCCGCCGTCTTAATGATCTGAAACCTGGGGTTCGCCAGATTGTGCTGGTGGCAGTACTCCAGCAATTGCCCCTTGTAGTTCACCGTTTCGCGTACGCTGTCATATTGGCTGATGATATGCTTCCGAATGAAACGGGTAACCGGCTGCAAACCGCCATCACGATAGATAGCGCCGATTATTGATTCCAGCACGTCGCCGGTCATGTTGCGCCGCACCTTGGCGTCATCGAGGTCTACTCCACTCTGCACGTTGATGAACTCACTGATCCCCAGGGACTCGCCGATTTCCGCCAGTACGTCCTTGTTGACCAGGGCGCTGCGTTGCAAGGTAAGATCGCCTTCGGAGGCGCTTTTATCACCGGCATAAAAATGATCGGACACGACATGGCTTAAGACGGCGTCCCCGAGAAATTCAAGGCGCTCAAAGTTGCGTTGGGGCAGGTCCGAAACGCTGCGATGGGTGAGGGCCAGGGCCAGCAGCTCGGGCTTCCTGAAAAAGTAGCCCAGCCTGCTTTCAAGTTTTCTATTGGGGTTGCCGGGCCGCCCGGAAAGCACAGCCCTGATTCGGGCGGCGAAGGACAAATCTATTCCGTGTAGCGCTTTAATGCCAGTACGGCATTATGCCCGCCAAAGCCGAAGGTATTCGATAAGGCGAACTCAAAGGCGTGCCTGGTCGGTTTGTTGGGCGAATAATTGAGGTCGCAGGCCGGGTCCGGCGTTTCATAGTGGATAGTTGGCGGTGTTTCCTGCCGCCGCAGGGCCAGCAGTGTAGCGATGGCCTCCACGGAACCGGCGGCGCCAAGCAGATGCCCGGTCATCGATTTTGTGGAAGTGACGATCAGTTTGTCCGCATGGGCGCCAAATGCAGTCCGGATGGCTGTTGTCTCAGTCATATCATTGCGCGGCGTGGAGGTGCCGTGAGCATTAATATGGCCCACCTCTTCCGGGACAATTCCGGCGTCCTCCATAGCGCGCCGCATGGCCCGCACAGCGCCCTCGCCACCCTCGGAGGGGGCGGTAATATGATAAGCGTCGGCTGTGGCGCCGTAGCCCACGATTTCACCCAGAATGGCAGCGCCCCTCGCCCGGGCGTGCTCCAGCTCCTCCAGGACCAGCGTCCCGGAGCCCTCGCTCATGGTAAAGCCGTCGCGATTGGCGTCAAAGGGCCGGCAGGCCGTTTCAGGATCGGGACTCTTCGACAAAGCCCGCATGTTGGTGAACCCGGCTACCGCGATAGGCGAAAGAGCAGCCTCCGTACCACCTGTGACGATAGCATCGGCGTCACCGTAGACCACCATCCGAAAGGCGTCACCAATCGCGTGCGAGGCTGTGGCGCAAGCCGAGACAACACAATAATTGGGACCTTTCAGTCCCCACTTCATGGATATTTGCCCGGCGGCAATATTGGAGATCATCATGGGTACGAAGAAGGGGCTGACCTTCCGGTTACCGCCTTTGGCCATGCGTGCCGCCTGGTCCTCGAAGGACTGGATGCCGCCGATACCGGAGCCGATGATGACGCCGATGCGATCAGGATTGGCATTGCCCAGAATGTCTGATTGCTTGAGGGCCTGCTCGGCGGCCACCATGGCAAAGATCGTAAAGGGGTCCATTTTGCGGATATCCCTGGAGTCGAGATACTGCTCCGCATCGAAATCCTTCACTTCCCCGGCCAATTTTGTGCTGAAATCCGAGGCGTCAAACTGGGTGATCGGTCCAATCCCGTTCCGTCCCGAGAACAGACCGGCTTCAAATTCATCAACGTTGTTACCGATGGGAGTTAAGGCTCCCATCCCCGTGATTACAACACGCCTCATCGAACTAGGCCTTCCTGTATGTGCTAACTATGGCTATCAATGTACTCGATTACAGCGCCGACAGTCAGGAGCTTCTCAGCGTCCTCATCAGGAATCTCCAGGTTGAACTCGTCTTCCAGCTGCATGATCAGCTCAACCGTGTCCAGGCTGTCAGCGCCCAGATCTTCGACGAACTTGGCTTCCTCGGTAATCTTGGCCGGATCGACGCCCAGTTTATCAGCGATCAAATCAGAAATTTTGGCACTCGTATTTGACATTCTATATTCCTCCGTTACATTACCATCCCACCATCCACGAGCAAGGTTTGTCCTGTAATATAGCTCGCTTCATCGCTGGCCAGAAATACTACCGCGGGGGTAATATCCTCAGGTTCACCCAGCCGGCCGAGCGGGATAGACTCGACCAATTTTGTAGTTACCTCCTCGGGCAGATCAGCAGTCATGTCGGTGGCCACGTAACCCGGGCCGATAGCATTGACTGTGATGCCCCGGGAGGCTAATTCTTTCGCGGTCGATTTGGTCAGGCCGATCAGACCGGCTTTTGAAGCCGCATAATTCGCCTGTCCCGCGTTGCCGGTCACGCCGACAACGGAAGTAATATTGATGATCCGGCCCCAACGCTGTTTCATCATAGGACGGGTGACCGCTTTGATAAAGTTGAACGCGCCCGTAAGGTTGGTCCTGATGGGCGCCTCCCAATCATCTGTGCTCATGCGCATTATCAGATTATCTCTGGTCATACCGGCATTGTTCACCAGTATATGCAGCCCGCCATAGGTGTCAGTCACCTGCTTTGCTACCGCTTTTACCCCCTCAGCGTCGGCAATGTCACAGGGACATACCAGGGCGTTGCCGCCGGCCTGTTCAATTTCGGACTTAACGGTTTGCAGCGCGGCTTCCGTGCGGCTTACCAGGGTCACAGTTGCGCCGGCCCGGGCCAGCCCCAGGCTGATATCGCGGCCAATACCGCGCGAAGCCCCCGTCACAATGGCGATCTTGTCATCGAGACTAAACATTCAAAGTTTCCATATCTTCCAGTGATCCCACCCCGGTGGTCTGCGCATCGGGCACAATACGGCGGTTCAATCCCTGGAGTACCTTGCCCACACCTACCTCAACAAAGCTTTTGAAGCCATCAGCCTGGAATTGCCTGATGGAAGCCTCCCAGTTTACAGTATTTTCCAACTGAAGTAAAAGATTGGCTTTTATTTCAGCCGCTGAATTTACAGCTTTCGCGGAAGCATTTTGATAGACAGGCACATGGGGATCAGAAAATTGCACTGCATCGAGAGCCTGGGCCAGTGCTTCCCTGGCAGGGGTCATGAGCGGCGAATGGAAAGCGCCCGACACATTCAACCTGATGGCCCGACGAATCCCCAGCTCTCCGGCGATCTTGACGGCCTCATCGATAGCGGCCGCATCACCGGATAGCACCACCTGGCCCGGGGCGTTCAGGTTGGCCGGGACGACCACACCAGCTGCGCCGGCCTGGTCACAGAGCATAGTGATCTGGTCAGGGTTAGCGCCCATTATGGCAGCCATGGCGCCCGTTGTCAGCTCCCCGGCCTTGGCCATTTCTTCAGCCCGTACTTTGACCACTGCCAGCGCGGAAAGGAAATCCAGCGCCCCGGCCGAAACCACGGCCGAGAACTCTCCCAGGCTGTGCCCCGCAGTGGCTTCGGGCGCCATACCGCGTTCCGCCAGCAGGCCGTTCAGCGCCACGCTGTGAACAAACAGGGCCGGCTGGGTGACCTCGGTCTTTTTCAATTCTTCTTCGGGTCCTTCAAAGGAATACTGTCGCAAGTCAAATCCCAGGAATTCGGCCGCCTGATCGTATAGCTCGCGTACCTGCGGGAAGGCCTGGTACAGATCTTTTCCCATGCCCACGGCCTGGCTGCCCTGTCCCGGAAACAGAAATACCGCCATCAGATTACATCATCCCACTTGATGTACATGGCGCCCCAGGTATAGCCGGCGCCAAAAGCCGAGATAATCAGATTATCCCCCGGTTTCAGCAGCTTCTGTTCAACGGCATCGGCCATGCCCAGGGGAATGGTGGCCGCGGTGGTGTTGGCGTAACGGTCGATGTTGATCAGGACCTGCTCCGGTGCAAGACCTATGCGTTCGGCACAGGCGTCAATAATTCGTTTGTTGGCTTGGTGGGGGATAAACAGGTTAATATCATCACTTGACAGGCCGTTACGTTCTGCCACTTCACAGCTCACTTCGGCCATCCACTTAACGGCCTGCTTAAAGACCGGCCGGCCGTCCTGCCGGATATAATGCATTTTCTGGTCAATTGTCTCGTGAGAAGCGGGCCGGAGGCTGCCGCCGGCTTCCATGTACAGGAAACCGCCACCGGAGCCATCACAGCGCAGCTCCGAATCCAGGACTCCGATAGAACCGTTCTCACTGGCTTCTACCAGTACCGCTCCCGCGCCATCACCAAAGAGGATAGCGGTGGCTCGATCTTCGTAGTCCAGTATCGCGCTCATGGTATCGACACCGACCACAACCACATAATTATATTTGCCGGACTCTATGAACCGGACCGCATTATCCAGAGCGTACAGGAAGCCTGAACAAGCCGCCGATAGATCATATCCCCAGGCCTTGGTAGCCCCCAGATTGTTTTGTACCAGGCAGGCCGTGGCGGGGAATACCATATCCGGTGTCACCGTGCCCACAATGATACAGTCAATTTCTTCGGCCGGCAGACCCCGCTTGGCGAGCATCTGCTG
>DAOWIJ010000231.1 GCA_030640955.1 Fidelibacterota bacterium | reverse complement strand
TTTGAGCATGGTATCCCTGGTCCCCGCCAACCTGAATGCAGCTCCGGCGGCGTTTACCCGGGCCGATCTTTCCATCACATAACCATAGGGGACGTCGGAGTAGGAAAAAAGCACTTCATCTACATTATATTCTTTGATCAGCGCTTCCAGGTCATCTTCCGGGTGGATGGGAATTCCATCGGGGTATAGTGAACCGGCCAGCTCCGCCGGGTACTTGCGGCCATCGATATTGGGAATCTGGGTGGCGGTAAAAGCCACTACCCGGGAGCTCTCATCGTCGCGGTACAAGCAGTTGAAATTGTGGAAGTCGCGGCCTGCGGCCCCCATTATTATAATACGAGTTACTTGTGCGGCCATTTTATATGAATTCCTTCACTCGTTGAAATATGATAGCTGATTGAACCGTATTCATACTTTCCGGGAAATGGATTTGGCCTGGAGAAACAGCCCCAGGTAATCCCGGCCGCCGGCCTTCGAATCGGTGCCGGACATATTGAAGCCGCCGAAGGGATGGACACCGACCAGCGCGCCCGTACATTTGCGGTTCAGGTACAGGTTACCGACGTGAAACGACTGCCGGGCCAGCTCCAGATGCGCCTCATTATTGCTATATACGGCGCCTGTGAGACCATAGATGGTATTGTTGGCTATTTCCAGCGCCTCGCCGAAATCCCGGGCTGTGATGACGGCCAGGAGCGGCCCGAAGACCTCCTCCTGCGCCAATCTGCCATCGGGTGCAATGTTATCAAAGATTGTCGGTGCCAGAAAGTTGCCCGTCTCCCCGATGCGTTGGCCACCCGTTAGCAGTCGGCCCTCCCGGGAACCGATCTCGAAATAGGAACTGATTTTTCTCATGGCAGACCCGTTAATCACCGGCCCCATGAAATTGTTTCTGTCTTCGGGCGGGCCAACCGTCAGGTCCTCAGTAAGGGCAACCACTTTCGCCACCAGTTCATCATGGATATCCTGAAGCACGATCAGGCGCGAGCAGGCTGAGCACTTTTGTCCCTGATAGCCAAAAGTCGCGGCAACCACACCGGCGGCGGCTTCGTCCAGGTCGTAGCCCTGATCCACAATGATGGCGTCTTTCCCGCCCATTTCAACCATTACACGTTTAACCCAGATCTGGCCCGGCGATATCCTGGCCGCCCGTTCGTTGATACCGAGACCGACCTCCATACTGCCGGTAAAGGCGATAAATCTGATCCGTGGATGTTCCACGATGTAGTCGCCGATCTCAGCTCCACTCCCCGGAAGGTAGTTCAAAACTCCCTTCGGCAGCCCGGCCTCGGCCATGGCTTCGACGAATAGCTGGCCTGTTAAAGGAGTGTCGCTGGCAGGTTTGAGAAGCACCGTATTTCCGGCCGCGATAGCAGCGGAAGCCATGCCGGTAAGAATGGCCAGCGGGAAATTCCAGGGGGGGATAATGGCGCCCACTCCCAGGGGGATATACTGCAGTTGCGGCTCCTCACCATTCACGTGCACCAGCTCATACCCGGCGTCATAGCGCAGGGCTTCACGGGCATAGTACTCCAGGAAGTCCACCGTTTCGGCCAGATCGGCGTCTGCCTCGATCCAATTTTTACCAGCCTCAAACACCATGGTGGCCACTGCTTCGTCGCGTCTGCGCCGCAATATCTCGGCAGCCCTCAGAAGATAGCCGGCCCGGTCTTCGGCCGAGGTGCTCCTCCAGGACTCGAACGTATCCGCCGCCAATTCAATGGCGCCGGCAGCCTGGTCCTTGGTCGCTTTTTGAAAGACCGCCAAAACCTGGCTGGGATCGGCAGGATTGGTAGACTCCAGTTTGCGCTCATTCAAGTAGGTCTCAGCTCCGATTGATAGTGGGTATTCGCGGCCGCTACCGGCCTTTATACCAACAATCGCTCGTGTGACTCCCGTAATTTCGGCGGGATCGTTGAATAACCTGATCGGCAGATTTTCAAAGGGATTCATGCGCTATCTCACAATATAGTATGGAACGTGAAGAGATTTGTCTAATATCCTTTGGTCAGAGGCGGAATTTATGCAATCCGGTTCAATCTCGACAAGTGTGTTGGTATTACCAGGGAGAATAAAGTATGTAATTCAGAACCAGGGTGCGGTTCTTAGTGGGTAGTGAATATTGATCAGCACGGATGCCCTTCGGGTATGGTCTGTATGCAGGCAGCGCACTTTATGCATGTAACACCTTATATATATTAAAAATCACCGTGATCACCAACAAATTTTGGCAAAAAAAACAGTAGATTCTTTCATTATTCCTTTGTATTATCGCTATGTCGTTGGGGTAAGGCAAATAGCAATTACTTTAATATTACAGGCGAGAGAACGTTCCACAAGCGATCGATTGTATATGTTGACGGAAAGGGTGTTATTATCAGCAACTCCGTTGGCGTTACGTGGCACGCGATCTTTGTAAACTGCAGTGTCTAAATGGCACGACAGTACTTCGGGTTTAGATAACGTTAGGTAAAATCGAATAAATTCGAAATCATCCCTAAGTTAGGAGAGGACAAAATGGTGAGAGATACTTTAAGAGTTTTTTTAGTACTGATCTTCCCGGTATTCCTGTTCAGCGCTGATCAGGGTAAGATTGCGGGAACCATTACTGACGAGACCACAGGCGAGCCCTTGGTTGGTGCCAATATTTTAGTCGAGGGTACTTCATTTGGTGCTGCTACTGATAATGAAGGGCGCTACCGAATCTTAGGTGTGCCGGTTAAAACGTATGTCGTGCGGGCTGAATTTATCGGTTACCGGACGGTCCGTCTTTCCAATGTGAAAGTAACCACGGGTCTGACCACAACGGCAGATTTTGCCCTGAGCTCCCAGGCCCTTGAGGCAGGCGTTATTGACGTAGTGGCCCAGAGGCCGCTGGTGAGCATGAGCGCTACCAATGCGGTCCGCAATATAGACTCCGATCAGATCGCCAACCTGGCAACCCGTGACGTGACCGAATTTTTCAACCTCCAGGCGGGTGTGGTTGTACAGCACGGACGTATTCATGTACGTGGCAGTCGATCTTCGGAGGTTGGCTATGAATTAGAGGGCGCTTCCACAAGAGGCTTGGCGCTTGTGGAGGGCAGTGGCGTTATTCAAAATGGATTTGCTCCTGTCAGCGCCTCGGGTGGTGGTTTCAGTATCTGGAATCTATCACCAACAATCCCTGAAGCGCTGGAGCAGATCACGCTGCAATCCGGTGGCTACACCGCTGACCTTGGTGGCGCCAATGCCGGTATCGTTCAGCAGAAACTGAAAACCGGCGGCAGTGCCTTGTCTGGTTCGTTCCTCATGGAAACTGATGCCATGGCAGGCGCCTTTGATGCCATTATGCCGGGCGACGTGGAGACTTACAGCTACGGCGCCAATGAGTTTACAGGCACCTTAGGTGGCCCGATTACACCGAATATTCGCTTCTTCGGGGCCTATCAGATGCAGAAAACCGATGATTACGCTCCCCAATGGTGGGAAGGTGGTAGTGTTCAGGGCGGCGATTCTCTGGCTGTTACCGATGCCAGCGGAACCCCAACCGGTGATTTGATGGTACTTGATTGGGATGGCGGGGCAGTCAACGGCCGCAGCAGTGAGCGGAACGTTTTTAACGGCACCCTGC
>DAOWIJ010000199.1 GCA_030640955.1 Fidelibacterota bacterium | reverse complement strand
ATTATCCAGACCCATCAGGATCATCTGGGCCCGATCCAGATATTGCCCTACCAGTTCATTGAATTCGGCCACCACTGCCGGATCGAGAACTGCTGCCGTTTGCGTGTTACGCTCATCTAAGTAATCCCCGGTAAAGATCGTGCGGCCAATGAATACACCCGTAATGACCAGCATAAGCGCTGCTGCCAGGGGTACCCACAGTGGCCTGCCACGCACCACCGGAATACTCAGCCAGTCCGGCCAGACGATTGACGGGCGTCGAGTGGTCTGCCGCTTTAATCGAGCTTCCAGCCGCGACATGTAGCCGGCCCAATACCCCGGCACAATTTCCGGGGTTTCCAACTTATCCATGTGGCCCAGCGTGGCGGATAGCTGGTTATACTCCTGCCGGCAATTATCGCAGGATTCCAAATGGGCTTCAAATTTTCCCTGGCGTATCCCGTCAAGCTCATCGTAAAGGGCCTCAACCATCATCTGTTCACAATTGCGGCAGTTCATTTCCTGTTATCTCCTATACCTAGTTCAACCCGGTAAATCGCCAATTCTTGCCTTAGGCGCCTCACGGCCCTGAAAAGCTGGCTTTTTACCGTCCCCAGGGATACGTGCAGAATCGACGCGATTTCCTTAAGGGGCAGGTCGTGATAATGGCGCATCACAAAAATCGACCTTTGCCTGGGAGCCAGCGATTCCAGGGCCTCTGCTATGTGCCGCCGGGCATGATCGGCCGTGGTAGCCTGCACCGGGTCCTCGTCCACCGCCGTGGCGACAAAGGGATCCGCCTGACCGCTTTTTACCAGTTCATCAGCGCTTGCGTGCCGGCCACCCCGGGCGAGCCGCTGCCGTTTGTGATCCAGATAGGTGTTTACCATGATCCTGTACAGCCAGCTTGATAACCCGGAATCTCCGCGAAAACGGTGCAGGCCGTGATATGCCTTGATAAAGACCTGCTGGGAAATATCCTCCGCTTCATCCCAGTCACCTGTGAGTTGGTAAGCCAGGCGCAACATTGTTTCCCGGCGCTGTGTAACCAGTGTCTTGAATGCGTCCGGATCCAGTGAACCATCCGAGCGTACAAATTTGGTCTCCTTCGCTTTCATTTACACCGCGCGCTGATATTATAACGGTTATACTCTGCCAAAGGTTGGCTGACAATTTAACTTTCCTGTCAGCCAATCAGAATATAAGCAACCCAGCCAGGCACGGACACACCATATCTTTTTACTTCCGGCGGCTCTATTTAGCACAGAAATTAGCACATGGCATTACCGGCGGGATTGAGCAGAAAGCTTGGCAAGCTACTTGGCCCGCAATGGGTAGACAAGGACCCGGCTGATCTCCTGGTGTACCAATCGGACGGCTTGACCCTCCACGCGGCCACTCCGGATGTCGTGGTTTATCCCGAGACAACCGAGCAGTGCGCACGGATCATCAAGACCTGCGCCAGCTACGGGGCGCCTTTCGTGGCCCGCGGCGCAGGCACCGGACTGAGCGGTGGCGCTATCTCTGATGGCGGGGTGATTATCCAGCTCAGCCGCATGAATCGCGTTTTGCAGATCGACCACCGTAATCGCTTTGCCATTGTGCAGCCTGGGGTGGTAAACAATTATCTCAACTTGCAGGTGCGGCCATTCGGTCTGGAATTCGCGCCCGATCCATCCAGCCAGGCAGCCTGTACTATCGGTGGCAATGTGGCCGAGAACGCCGGCGGCCCTCATACACTCAAGTACGGTGTCACCTCCAATCACATACTGGGCCAAACGGTCGTTTTTCCCGATGGTTCGATTGAGCAGCTGGGCGGAACCTTTCCACTTGCGGCAGGACCGGATTTCTCCGCCTTTCTGGTGGGGACTGAAGGCACCATCGCCATCACCACGGAAGTCATTGTCCGCCTGACACCACTGGCGCCCTCAGTGAAGACTATGCTGGCCACCTTCCCGACCGTGGCCGGGGCGACGGAGTCTGTTTCGGCAATTCTATCGGCAGGGGTCCTGCCGGCGGCGTTGGAGCTCATAGATAATCTCTGCATCCAGGCGGTAGAGGCGCATCTGAAGGCTGGGTTTCCCACGGAGGCCGCAGCTATTTTGCTGATCGAACTGGATGGCGAAGAGTCTGAGATCGCGAACGAGTCGGCGCCTGTGGAAAAAGCCTGCCGCCAAAACGGAGCCACCGATTTCCGGGTGGCCCAGGGCGAGGATGAGCGGCAGCAACTCTGGCGGGGCCGCAAACATGCCGTTGGGTCGTTGGGCAAGTTATCACCTGCATTTTACACTAACGACGGCGTGGTGCCGCGCAGCAAATTGACCACGATATTAAGTGAAATATACCGCATTGGAAGCAAGCACTCACTGCGGGTTGCTAATGTGTGTCATGCCGGCGATGGCAGCATGCATCCATTGGTCCTTTTTGACCCGACTACGGCCGATGGGGCCGCCCGGGCGATGGAATGCTCGGAAGAAATCCTGCTGGCCTGCCTGGAAATAGGCGGCTCGATCACCGGGGAACATGGGGTCGGCGTCGAAAAGAGGCATATGATGAACCGCATGTTCTCCGCGCGGGACCTGGAACATATGGCTCGTCTGCGAACCGCTTTTAATCCACACGATCTTCTCAATCCTGGGAAAGTCCTGCCCGGTGGCGCCACCCGCGGTGAAGTCAAAGCGGGGGTGTCGATTCCCGGCGGCAGCTGGATCTAAGATACGCTAAATGAAGCATACCGAATCAGAAACCACAGTCGACTGGCCTGCAACCGGCTCGGCCATAGCGCCGAAAAACCGGACCGAAGCGGCCACCTGCGTACGGCAGGCTTCGATTGACGAAGTCTCCATCGGTGGCCCGGGCGCCACATTTGGCTGGGACCTGCGGCGGCTGGATGCCGTTATATCGTTCCAACAGCCTGATATGGTGATTACTACAGAAACAGGCATCACGCTGGCTGAATTGAAGGACATGGTCGAGGAGAAAGGACTCTGGTTGCCACTGGATTCGGGGTCCAGCTCAGCTGAACCGCTGGCGGAATTACTAATGCATGGAGGCGGTATCAGCTGGCTGAGCCACCGTCACGGTATGCCTCGGGACTGGGTAACCGGCATGACAGTCCTGGACGATCATGGCAATGAGGTGGTAAACGGCGCCAAAGTAGTAAAGAATGTGGCCGGATATCAGCTGACGCCTCTCTATCTGGGCTCGCATTATCTGTTTGGTCCCATACTTGAGATAACCTTCAGGCTGCTCCCCCTGCCAAAGAATATTACCGCTGTGCGCCTGACCGCCAATTCTCCTGCGCCGCTGCTCGATTTCATTGATCAATCCCGAACTCCTGCGGGCCTGGCCGGAGCCGGTGAACCCTGGGAGGGGTTGCTCCTTTCGAAAAGGGGTTCTCTCTGGGAGCTGCAAGGCTTCTCGCGCATGTCTGAAAAAGGTCTGACAGCGTTGCTACCGACCGAGGCAAAATATGAATCCGTTGATTTAATGGATGCCCAGGCTCCCCCCAGAGAACAGGCGCCCGGCTCAGCCGGTAGCCGGTTAACACTTCAAACGCTCCCTTCACAGGTTAGAGATATACTGCTATCACCTGAGGTCAACCCATATTCTATATACTGCTATCCGGCCGCGGGTATCATTCACTTGTCGTGGGAAGATGAGCATCGAACCAGTGAGCCATTATTGCAGCGGTTATCCGGTAGCGCTGCCCGGATCATATCCCGCCAGACCCCTTTCAACGCCGAGCAGATTATATCCAGCGCCTTTCCCGCGGCGATTGCCGAAAAAGTAAAACAGGCGCTGGATCCCCGCGGAGTATTCGGCCCGCTGGTGGTGGGTCAATAGCAGTCATGAGTACTCTTTTTCAGCCAATGGAGCAAAACCTCCTTCAGGAGTGTATACACTGCGGCCTGTGCTTGTCCAGCTGTCCTACTTATCTGGTCCTGGGTAAAGAAGCTGATTCCCCACGTGGACGTCTGGCCCTGATGAAGGCCATCGAAGATGATCAACTCCAGGGAGACAACACAGGCGCTTTTGCCCATCTTGATATCTGCCTCGGCTGTTTGGCCTGCCAGACCAGTTGCCCTTCCGGTGTGCAATACGGCCATCTGCTGGAAGCCACACGCGGTTACCAGTATGTAAATGACAGACAACTGTTCGGCTTGCAAAAGCCGCTGCTGAAAATAATTGCCAGCCCGACTTACCTGCGCTGGCTCAGCCGCCTGGCACGGGCCTTACAGTTGATTCGTCTGGATCGTTTGCTCATACGGCTGCCGATCCTGCCCCGGCCAGTGCGCAGCCAGTTGGCCGGCCTGCCCAAAATCCCGCCGCAGCCGTTTACCCGGACAGCGCCAAGTGATTTCCCGTCCGCCGCGCCTGATGGACAGCGGCGTGGCCGCGTGGCTCTTTTCACCGGCTGCGTAATGGACCACTGGTACGGGACAGTGCACGCGGCTACGGTGCGGGTCCTGCGCTGGAACGGTTATGACGTGGTATTGCCGGTCGATAATCACTGCTGTGGCGCCCTGCACAGCCACGCCGGCGACCATGATACTGCTGATGTTCTGTTGAAAAACAGCGCAAAGGTCTTTGATCAGATTGAAGCTGATGCCATAATTATCAACTCCGCCGGTTGCGGATACCAGCTGGCCGAAAAACAGTGGCATTGCGCAACTGGAGCACCGGTAATTGATATTTGCGTGTGGATGGCCGCTAACCTGCACCACCCACCACAGACCAGGTTGGGTCAACGCATTACCTACGACGCGCCCTGCCACCTGTTTCATGGACAAGGGATAACCAGGGAGCCGCTGCAACTGCTGGATGCGGCCTGTCAGAATATGTTGCCGGCGCCTGAAGCGGAGGTCTGTTGCGGCAGCGCCGGGATCTATAGCATCACGCAGGGCCACATGTCACAACAGATACTGGACCGTAAGATAGACAATATTATGTCCGTGGAACCCCGGATGCTGGCCACCGCCAATCCCGGCTGCCATCTGCAACTGCAAGCCGGGCTGAGGCTTAGAGGCGCCAACGTTGATGTGCGCCATGTGGTGGAGGTTTTGGATCTGGCATACCAGCAGGATGATTCATACCGCAGGACATTCGGTATAGTATAGAAGCGGTAACGTTTTTATCTGGGAAGCTGACGGCAGAAAGAAATAGCCGGACATGTTCTCCATATAGTAATAGGTCTGTGTAGCTTTGAGGAGATATCGGGGATCATGCCCGGCTTTAATAGAGCCAAATTCAGCCGGTGCCTGAGAAAGGCTCCGATAGACTGCAATCCGGTGGTAGGGAGGCCACCTGATTACAAAACCACCACGAAGGAATGGGGAATTAATACCCCACATTGAGGATGAGAAGAGAGGGAAATAAGTATCTACCTGCGAACCGTCCTCAATGACACCGGTGAAATTTCAATGAGCGTTGGTTAAACCAGCACCGAATCAATCGGCATAATGATCTAAATCCTGACTGAATTTACCCTTAAAAACAGGACATATCTACCTTTTTATAGGAATATCTCATTCTTTCAGACAATTGTGATGATTAGACATATGATACATCTGCACGGTTCTATACTCCGTAATACCTTGAAAGTAATAACGCCGGGATTTACAGGAATAGCTGGCTGGTTCAGCGCCGGAGACGATCAGCCGGCCAGGTCGCCCGTCTTTAACAGATCGGCCAACTCCAGCCGTTTGTTCCGCATCCCTTCGGCCAGGGCGGCCAGGGTTTGAGAATGAAGCGTATGCTTAACCAGATCTTTAATATGCTGCCACTGGTTATGCAGAGGGCAAACCACATCTTCAGAGCAGACATCCAAACCGATAACACACATTTCCTGCTCCGGTGGCAACCCTTCAATTGCATTGACCACCTGGAGCATGGTTATTTCAGAGGCGGGTCTGCCCAGCTTAATCCCACCATTCCGTCCCCGGTAGCTCTTAACCAGGTGGCTACGGGTGAGGGTTTGCACCAGTTTAGCCAGGAAATGCTTGGGAATCTCGTAGGCTTCCGCGATTGTACTCACCATTGACAAACCATCGTCTTCATGCTCGGCGAGGTAAATCATCGCTTGAATTGCGTATTCGGTAGATTTTGAATAAAGCATAATAATTGGATGCTATTATCCAAAATTAGTGCGACCGTCGTCGTATGGCAAACTCTAAATAGATTTCACGGGGATGTTTTCCCAGGCTGTGAAAGAAGGCTAAATTTCAGGGCTGTTACGCTAATATAACAATACGGTGACTGCTCGTGAGCGATTGGAACTAAGGTGGGAGACCGATCCTTTAGAATTCGAGGGGTGGATTATGCTGATCTATCCACACTGCTTTCGGATGAAGAAATCCTGATCCAGCACACCGCCCGTGAATTTGTTGCCGGCGAGGTGCTTCCGATCATCAATGGGCACCACCGCCATGAAACCTTTCCCGGTGAGCTGATCCCGCGACTGGGCGAGATGGGCTTTTTGGGGGCCACCATTCCGGCCGAATTCGGTGGCGCTGAACTGGGGGCCGTAGCCTACGGGCTGCTGAACCAGGAGCTGGAACGCGGCGACTCCGGCCTGCGCTCATTCGTTTCCGTCCAGACAGCCCTCTGCATGTTCCCCATTTTCACATACGGCAGCGAAGAGCAGAAGCAACGGTGGCTCCCGGCCATGTCCCGGGGCGAGGCCATCGGCTGTTTTGGCCTTACCGAGCCGGATGTCGGGTCCAATCCGAAGGCGCTGAAGACCAGGGCCGTGCGCACCACGGATGGCTGGCGTCTCACAGGGACCAAAATGTGGATCACTAATGGCTCCATAGCGGACCTGGCTATAGTCTGGGCGCGGGATGAGCAGGATCAGATCCGAGGATTTATTGTCGAAAAAGATTTCAATGGTTTCAGCGCCCCGCTGATGAAGGGTAAGTTCTCTCTGCGAGCCTCGGTTACCTCGGAGCTGGTGCTTGATGGTGTCGTGGTGCCCGACGCAAACGTTTTGCCTGGCGCCGTCGGCCTTAGCGCGCCACTGAGCTGCCTGACGCAGGCCCGTTACAGTATTGCCTGGGGCGTCATTGGCGCTGCCATGGCCTGCTACGAGTCAAGTTTGAAGTACGCGAGCGAGCGCATCCAGTTCGGGAAACCGATTGCCTCATTCCAGCTTACTCAGGAGAAGCTGGTCTGGATGCTCACCGAGATCACTAAGGCCCAATTGCTGGCCCACCAATTGGGGCGGCTGAAAGAGCAGGGGCAGCTCCGCTTTCAGCAGGTATCCCTGGCCAAAAGGAATAATGTGTGGATGGCCCGGGAATGCGCCCGGCTGGCCCGGGAACTTCACGGCGCCAACGGCATAATTGATGAGTATCCGGTAATGAGGCATCTCATGAACCTCGAAGCCGTCCTGACCTACGAGGGCACCCATGAGATGCATACCTTGATTATCGGTGAGGATATAACCGGGATCGGGGCCTTTGATTAACAGATCTCCAGTCAAACAAAAACAAAAAGGGAATCCAATGAGAAAAATCGCTATTATCGCCGGTATTGTTTCCATCGGCCTCTTGGCATGCGGCAAGACCGATGCCAAGACAACTGAAATTACCGTTAAAACCGCCATTTGTGGCGCCTGTGTCACTACCATCGAGAAGGCCGTCAGTGAAGTTAAGGGCGTGGAGGCCGTCAGTGTCGATCTGGAAAAGCACCTGGCGACTGTCTCATACGATGCCAACGCAACAAATGTGATGGCTATTGAAGCTGCGATCGTAAATGCGGGTTACGCCGCCAACGACAAACCTGCCAATCCGGAAGCCTACGAGGCGTTACCGGACAGCTGTAAGATGGATCTGGAGAAGGGCATGGAAAGCGGCCATGAAATGAACGTGACCGACTGATTTCTCTGAGCATGTAGTTATAAAGGCCCGGCTACCGGGCCTTTATTTCTTGCGGGGCCTGTATATCTGCCTTAGCAGCCTGATCAGCCGCAGAGATCGTAAATGAGTTTTAGGCCCTTTACGGTAAGATCAGGATCGTGCAGAACCTCGAAGCGCAGTTCGGCCATCAGCAGCCGGGCCAGGCCGCCCGTGATAACCACGGTCATCTGTTCCCAGCCGGTTTCGGCCTGTATCCGTTCCAGTATACCGTCGATCTGGTCGACGGCGCCATAGACGATTCCGGCCTGGAGATTACTCTCGGAATCCTTGCCAATCACCGTGCCGGGGGCCTTCATCTCAATTGCTGAAAGCAGGGCCGCTTTTGAGATCAGGTAATGGGCGCTGGTTTCCATGCCGGGAGCAATCACACCGCCGATGAAATCACCGCCTGCGTCAATAATATCGAAGGTCGTGGCGGTACCCAGGTCGATCACCACTGCGGGGCAGTCATACAGGTGGCGGGCGGCCACTACATTGCAGATGCGGTCAGCGCCGATCTCATCTGGATTGTCAACCTTGTAATCCACTTTCAACGGCAGTCGGGCATTAACGATCAAAGGCTGTATGTTAAGATAGCGTACAATCATACTGGAAAACGCGTTGCCCACGCGCGGCGCCACCGAACCCAGCACCGCGGCTTCAAGGTCGGTTGGATCAAGAGCTGCATTTTCCAGCAGAGCTTTGACGGTCAGCCACCAGTCGTCGCTGGTTTGATTGGTGTCAGTGTGCAGACGCCAGCTCTCCAGCATATCGTTATCTTCAAAGACCGCTATCACAATATTTGAGTTTCCCACGTCTATAGTAAGCAGCATAATTTATTCCCGGTATTCCATTCCTCAATTACACCATCTGATATCACCAGCCATGACAGTGTGGGTTTCACCGTCGGCAGCGATCAATCCATAGCCATCCTCGGTCACGCCGGTAAACTTGCCTTTGACCTCCTGGCCCTCAACGGTGAGACAGACGGTATAGCCAATATGGGCACAGCTTTTCATCCACTCATCCGTGATTATTTCAATCTCATTATCCAGAATATTTTCAAGATGACCCAACGTTCTGGCCAGTAAGAGTTCGCGCTCAATTTCGGAGCCGGACAGCATGCGGGCTGAGACCGCCGTGTCCGAAATCTCGGGGGCCAGGTCTTCAGCCAGTTCATTAACATTCAGACCTATACCTTGCACTGCTATGGGTCCTTCATCAACCAGACGAGTTTCGGTCAGTATGCCACCGACTTTAAGTTCGCCCGCCACAATATCGTTGGGCCATTTCAGTTGCACGGCCACCCGGGATTCGTGTAGGGCCCGCACCACCGCCACACCAGCTGCTAATGATAACAGGCCGAGCTGCTTCAGCCTCAGATCGGGTAGCAGCAGCACGGAAAACGGCAGGGCCAAACCGGCGGCCGAAAACCAGGGTCGCCCCTGACGGCCTTTGCCGTGGCGCTGTTCATCAGTGACAACCACGTGGCCCCCGGTGGCGCCGCCCTGATCGAGCAGCTCCCACATATCGTCATTAGTGGAATCGGTAAACGGATAGTAGGTGATATTGCGGCCCAATTCGCGGGTCGTGAGGTATTCTTCAACCAATTCTATCCGCAGCATCCCGTTACCCCTGTGGGAAGCTCCCAAAAACCTCCCTGAGTTCGCCGGCAATCTCACCCAGCGTGGCGTAGACCCCGACACAATTGGCAATGGGCGCCAGTAAATTGTCTTCCCCCAGGGCGGTCTTCCTGAGTTCGACCAGGGCCTGATTAACGGCGGTCTGGTCGCGCTCCCGCTTGACCTGTACCAGCCGGGCCAGTTGGGTCCGTTCCACTTCGGGATCGATGGCCAGCAATCCGCCGTCCTGTTCTTCATCTACCACATAGCGGTTCAAACCGACAATTACCTGTTCGCCCTGTTCCACGGCCTGCTGGTAGCGGTAGGCCGACTCGGCGATCTGGTCAGCCTGGAAACCTGCTTCAATGGCGGATATGGCGCCGCCCAGCTCGTCGATTTGCGTCAGCAGTTTCATAGCTTCCCGTTCCAGATCGCTGGTGAGGCCCTCTACGTGGTAGCTGCCTGCCAGGGGGTCCGCTATTTGAGGAATACCCGTCTCGTGGGCAATAATCTGCTGTGTGCGCAGGGCCAGACGCACTGATTCTTCCGAAGGCAGGGCCAGGGCCTCATCCCGGCTGTTGGTGTGCAGGGATTGAGTGCCTCCCAGTACCGCTGACAGGGCCTCCAGGGTGGTGCGCACCACATTGTTATCGATCTGCTGGGCGGTCAGTGATGATCCCGCCGTCTGGGTGTGAAACCGGCACATGAGGGCCTTCGGTTCGGTGGCGCCAAAGCGCTCCTTCATGATGCGGGCCCACAAGCGCCGGGCGGCGCGGAACTTTGCCACCTCCTCGAAAAAATCCTGGTGCACATTGAAAAAGAAACTCAGCCGGGTACCGAATTCATTTACATCCAGACCGGCCTTGACAGCAGCTTCAACATAGGCCACGCCGTTGGCAAAGGTGAAAGCCAGCTCCTGGCCGGCGGTAGCTCCCGCCTCCCGCATGTGGTAGCCGCTGATGGAAATTGTGTTCCATCGAGGTGTATTTGTACGGCACCATCCAAACAGATCGGTAATCAGGCGCATACTGGGCTGGGGGGGATAGATATAGGTGCCCCGGGCGATATACTCCTTGAGGATGTCGTTCTGCACCGTACCCCGCAGCTGCTCGGGCTTAACCCTCTGCTGCTCGGCCACGGCCACGTACAGGGCCAGCAGGATGGCCGCCGTGGCGTTGATCGTCATAGAGGTGGATACCTGCTCCAGGGGAATTCCCCTCAGCAGCACCTCCATGTCCGCCAGAGATGAGATGGCCACACCCACCCGGCCAACTTCTCCCTGGGCCATGGGATGATCTGAATCGTAGCCTATCTGGGTGGGCAGGTCGAAGGCCGTTGACAGGCCCGTTACCCCCTGTTCCAGCAGGTACCGGAAACGTCTGTTGGTGTCTTCCGCCGAACCGAACCCGGCGTACTGGCGCATGGTCCACAAGCGCTGGCGGTACATTTCGGGGTAGATACCGCGGGTATAGGGATACTCGCCCGGCTGTTCGCTTTCCGGGGGTCCGGCGAAGGGTCTGTCTTCAGGCTGGGTCATGCCCGCTAATTTACGAACTGGATCAGGGGAAGGAAGGGCCAGAAGGAAAGGCGGCGAATATTTCAATCAGGGATAGTGGAAAACCGTGAATGGTAACCACCGCGACCGCCCAGGAACCGCCAGCTGATGCGCCTGACGACCCTGTTGTTGCCGGAAGCCCGTACCAGCTCCGCGTGATGCGCCGGCAGATCGTCTATCTGCCAGGAGATGGTATCATAATTCCCGCCGGACGGCACGGACTGGTCACGCGTACCCGGTTCCACCAGCCAGTAATCGTTTGCTTCAACAGTGAGCGTGCCCCGCACAGTCAGGTGGTGCACGGCATGCGGTTTATTCATTGCAGTCTGCCCATAATCGCGAAAGCGCTGTTCGCGCCAAGGGAGGAGCCCTAATAGGACTAAATCAGCAAGAGCTGACTGGTTCCCGGATAGTGTATATTATTTCGCGCTGGATAGCAGCGGCGGTAAACGATATTCAGTAATTGCCCCTGCCGCCAACGGCGCCAGGTAAATAATAGCCAGGGTGGTCAGCAAGCTCGTCATAAGGCGTTTCATACCTCTTCCGTGTCGTCCGGCTTCTTCCCCCGCCACTTGTGCAGCAGCATGGTGCGGCCTTCAGTGAAAATCGTGGCTACCTGCCGGGCGTGCGCATCGTCGAAGCCGGACAAACGCAGCAGGCGGTCCAGGTCGCGTAGGCTCAGTTCCACATTGTAGGTGGTGCAATGCCAGATGAAGCCGTACAGCCGTGACCAGTCCTCGTTATCCAGCCCCTTTTTATCGGCCAGACCAACAAATTCGTAAAAGCGCTCCCGGGCTATTTCCGGCAAGTAGGGTTCGGTTTCTTCCCGGCTGGGAATATTCAATCGTCGGCTGGTGCCATATACGCGATTGTAGGCTTGCAGCACAGACTGAAAGACATGGTGGGCTGCTTGCACGTATATGTTGTATGTGAGCGGTTCAGGGCTCCAGGTTGCCGCTTCAACACCAACCAGGACCCGCTTCCCATCGTCGGGGGCCGGACGCAGCCAGCCGGTAAGTCCCTTATGGGGGGTGACAATCAGGGGCTTAAGTTTCAGATCCGAGCCTTCGTCACGCTTTACAGGGGGATGTCGCTCGACGACGTATTCGCCCCCCTTGCGGGCCGCCTGTTCCATACGGTGCAGGAATTCGACGGGGGCCACGTCTACTTTGATGCTGATTACAGGCAACCGGTCTCTCATGCTGCCTCGCATATTTACCGGCTGGCGTTCAGGTCAAGCCGAACAGATCATTACCAGCCTGATGAAGGTATAATCTATTCCCTTAAGGTGAAATCTCCAAACAATTGATAGAGCTTCACAAATTCCGGCTTGATTTCCGCCGCCGCCGTGATGATGGCATTCCGGCTGCCGCTGTTCAGGGCCTGCTGCAAGGCATCCAGGGAAATGGTTTCCAGCATCACTTGTTCGGTTACCAGAGATGCCCGTTTTTCATCGAACCCGAACAGGGCCGTATCCAGCGATACCGTGGCCAGGCTATCCCAGGTAGACCTGAGGGAGGGCAGCATTCTGCCCAGCGTGCGGATATCATTACGAGTCAAGGTCATCGGTGTGCGTGCGGCGGCCAGGCTCACAAATTCCTCCATGGGATAGTGAAAAACCATAAGTCCATCGAGATAATAATCGATCCCCTGGCGGTCTCGCAAGGCCCCCAGAACACGCTGGACTTCTTCCAGTGATGCGTGCGCCAGCGACTTATCCCCGCCGCGCGTTACAATGTTGCCGGCCTCAGCGATCAGCGCCCCCACCTGGTTCAGGCTGGCCTGCCAGGCAGTGTCCTGCCGGTCATAGTAATAGAAGCGGGTTCGAAAGTAGTTCCACTCATCCTGTAGCCTCTTCATGGCGGTGGATGGGTCCTGCTCACTCTCGGCGCTGGTATAGAACAGAACAGGAATGTAAGCCCGGTCCAGAGCTGCCATACCTTTAACCAGGCCTCGTTCGAGATTGCCGCTGCATCCCAACAGCGCTACCATGCCAAGTAATACTAACACCTTTTTCATCTGTCCCTCCCCAATGATATTAATGCCCCTGTTGCCGGGCGCTCTCAAACATTCCGCGATTTAAGTATCTGCTGATGGGCATCATTAATTGCCTTGAATTTATCCTCGGCTACGGCCAGAAACTCGTCACCCAGGTGACTGACTTTGTCGGGATGGTATCTGTTAGCCATACGGCGATAGGCCTTTTTAACGGTAGCCAGGTCAGCATCGGGTTCAATTTCCAATATTTTGTACGGTCCGGCCAGATCTTTAACGAACATGGCTTTGATGGAATCGATATCATTTTCATTGATGCCCAGAAAACTGCCAATCCGGTGAATTACGCTGATCTCGGTCGGGTCAATTTCGCCGTCCGCCTGGGCCAGCCCGTACAGCAGGTGCATCATCTCCAGCCGGGCGGGATGATCCATGTGCCGTTTAATCTGGCGGCAGACGTCCTTGAGGGGATAGTCCTGGTCCAGAATATCCTTAAACAGGATCATGCGTTCCTGGGCGTATTGTTCGCCAAAGGTACGCACAAAAAAATCTTTGACGAAGGCAAGTTCCGATTTGAGCAGCTTCTTATCGGCCCGCATGACCGCCGCAAACAATACCATGAGGGATACGCCGAAGTCACCCGGCCGGGTTTCAGGGTAAGTAGCTCGAGAATAGTCCGCGCCCCCCATAGGGCGGCCAGCCATGGAACCCAGCGCGAAACCGATCACACCTCCGATGGGGCCTCCCATGGCCCACCCGAGGCCGCCCCACAACCATTTTTCCCAACCAGGCATATCGCTATTATTCCGCTAATGTCGCCTTATAAGACCAGTTCTTTGTCGGAAACTCTGAATGGGCTAACTTATTTATTGCCGGCTGGTCACACAAGGAATGATCTTCCCGGGAGTTCCCCCGAAATAATCAGGCGAAATAACGTTTTGCCCTATTCCCCCTCACCCTATCCCTCTCCCCAGGGAGAGGGAACCTCTTAGCAACCTGGAACATGGTTAACAGATTGATCCGGGGACATAGGTAACACATTTTGATTATTTATCGATCCTTGCGTAGGCCGAAGGCCGGAGTGGGGATCGAGGTGTTGTGGTGCGGGCGACTCGCTGAGTCGCCCCTACAGGAAAATTTTACTGTCACAGCGATCCCAAAACAACGGGATTGACCGTCTCAGGAAGCTCGCTCTAAACACCTTGCCACTGCCCCTGCCACTGCTACTGCCCTTGCCACTGCCCCTGCCACTGCTACTGCCACTGCTACTGCTTCTGCTACTTCTTCGGAGCCGTTTGTAAAGTATGCCTTATGCGCAAAACCAAATTAAATTGATCCCGGTTATTATAGAATGGTAACCTAAAAACAATGACTTCCATTTCAATAAAGCTTGCTTCGCCCACTTTGTTATGATTCGCAGCAAATTGCATATTATTATGCTGTCAGCTGGCCTGTTGTGGGTTTTGCCTTTGGAATTGCAGGCTCAGTTCTATTTCGGCCGCAACAAGATACAGTACCAGGAGTTCGAGTGGCAGATGATGGAAACGCCCCACTTCCAGGTCTACTATTATACGGACGAAGAGCAGTTGGCCCGGGCCGCGGCATACTGGGCCGAAGAGGCTTTTGTCGACTACGAACAGAAGTTCAATCACACCCTGAACCGAATGGTTCCCCTGGTGATTTACAGCAACGATATACATTTCCAGCAGACCAATACCATACCCATGTTTCTGCCGGAAGCGGTCGCCGGTTTCTTCGAATTCGTCAAAGGGCGGGTAGTGTTGCCCAGTAACGGCTCCCTGGCCGACTTCAAGCGGGTCGTACGCCATGAGCTGGTGCATGTATTTATGCACTCAAAGATCAATAGCGCCGGACGGGACATGGGCATCTGGGAGCAACGCGCTCCTCCTTTATGGTTCACCGAGGGTCTCGCCGAGTGGTGGGCGGAAGGCTGGGACAGCCAGGCGGAGATGGTTATTCGGGATGCCGTGCTCCACGACTATCTGGTTCCCCTGGAAAAGCTCACGCTGGGGGGCGCCGGATTCCTTTTGTACAAAGAGGGCCAGTCATTTATACGCTTCTTTGAAGCAAACTATGGAACGGACCGTGTACGCCTGCTGATGGAGCAATTCTACTTTCACGAGACCTTCGATGATCTGATGGAGGCCGTCACCGGCGATCCATTCAAGGAGATTTCTCAGCGCTGGCGTCTCAGCCTTAAACAAGCTGCGGCCGGTTCACTGGCCAGACAGGATATCCCTGCCATCACAACCGAGCCACTGACGCGCAAGGGCGCCAACGTAAGTCCCTGCCTGTACCTGGATCATGAAGGCCGCACCCACCTGGTTTATCTGTCCACCAGGGATGGGTATACCAGTGTTTACGAGCAAGTCCTCGGTAGGCCCGGGGAAAAATTGCTGTTGCGCGGTGAACGCAGCCCCGGCCTGGAATCACTGCATTTTCTGCGCAGCGGAATGAGCATCAACAAAAATGGTACCCTGGCATTTGTAGCCAAATCTTACGAGCGGGACCGTATTAAACTGATCGATCTTGGCAGCAAAAAGGAACTGGGTGAGTTCAAGCACCCGCAGCTCATTACGATCCGGTCGCCGAGTTGGTCCCCTGATGGCAACGTGGTGGTCTTTTCGGCCCAGAATACGGGTGGCCAGAGCGATCTTTACAGCTGGGAGGTAGCCGGGCAACAGGCTGTCCAGCTGACCGATGATTTCTATCACGACCAGGACCCGGATTTCAGTCATGACGGTTCAGCTATTGTTTTCAGCTCCGACAGGGGTCAACCAACGGTGGACGCCGGACAGAACCTGTTTGTGTACCATTTGGCATCGAAGCAAATCAGGCAGCTGACCGGTGGGAAATGCCGGGACCGCCATCCCCGTTGGTCTGAACACTCCCCGGCAACCGTCAGATTTGTCTCAGACCGGGGTGGCACGCCGAATGTATGGGAGCTTGACATAGCGCAGTATCAGGAGATCGATCCTCAAGCTGTGGCGCTTACTGATCTGCACACCGGCGCGGTTGATTTTGTGGCTCTGCAGGACGATAGTTTGTTAGTGAACACTTTTGAGAATTACGGTTTCCAGCTGCAAATGGCCGCTACCCAGGCAGCGGAGATAACCGAGCCGCTAACGCCGCCGTCCGTAGCGCAGGCCTGGCGACCGCCGGGATTAACCGGGCAAGCGATTGACAAACCTCGGCCGTACAAGTTGAAATACAGTCTCGATCTGGCACAAACCGCCATAGCCTATGATCCCATTTTCGGCATGCTGGGTGGCGTACAGCTGGCCCTT
>DAOWIJ010000057.1 GCA_030640955.1 Fidelibacterota bacterium | reverse complement strand
TCTCACACCGGCTCGTGTTTCAAAGGACTACGAAAGGTATCGCCGACTACTATTATCGCCTCGACAGCAAGTACCTGCTGCCGGCCGGATTACGAATCACACTGGAAATGAAATATAATGCCAGCCTGTTCGAGCCTTACCACGGACCCGGCGGCGCGCAAACTCTTTATAATGCCGATTTCGCGGACCCCGATGCCGATGCCGCGGTTTACCGGGGCAAGTACTATTATAACTATGATAAGTGCTATACGCGCATCAACACTCTGATACAGGGTAAGCTGCAAGGTGAACATCTCAGATGGTTGGCCGGTTTGTATCTGTTATCCACAGCTGTTGACACGATCGATTATACCGATTACGACGAGGACCCGGGGCAAACCCTGCTGGCAAATCATTGGGATTACCGGCAGGCGGCCATGGCGGGCGGCCAGGAGAATGCCCTGGTAGCCGGCATCATCTATGACCGGCGGGATCACGAGGCTACACCCCACCGGGGCGTCTGGTCGGAACTGCTGGTGCGCTGGATTCCGGACGCACTGGGCAACGATTTTAGCTATACAGCCATTACCGCCACTCACCGTCAATACCTGCCCATATCCAACGAGCTCACCTTTGCCTATCGGCTCAGCGGCCGTTCCATATCGGCCGGCGCGCCTTTTTTCTCCACGCCTCAAGTGGATGGCACCTATAAAACTGAAGAGGGCTTGGGTGGCAAGAAAACCGTCAGAGGTGTACTCTGGCAACGGGTTAACGGATTCAATGCCGTTTACGGCAACCTGGAACTTCGCTATCGTGTTATGTCATTATTGGAGACTGGCTATGCAGCCCTCAGCATCTTCTATGACCTTGGTCGCACCTTTGATGAGATCCCCGAGTCAACCCTCTTTGACAGGGGGCAGGACCATGACGTCTGGCACCAGGGCGTGGGGGGCGGTGTCAGGATTGCCCCAAATAATACCTTTATCGTGGCACTGGACCTGGCCGTTCCCGTCGATAGCGCCATGGATGGTCCGGGACTGAAAGTATATGTGGGCCTGGACTGGTTGTTTTAATGCAATCCATAACCTGAGGTGTCTACATGACCAAGCTGACTGATCGTAAAAGCATTTTCGCCTGGACCATGTACGATTTTGCCAATTCAGCCTTTACTACGCTGGTGGTCACCTTTATTTATGGCACATACTTTGTGAAAGCCATCGCCGCCGACGAAATCAGCGGTACGGTACTGTGGTCCCGGGCAGTTACAGTAACAGCCCTGACGGTGGCACTGCTATCTCCCTATCTGGGGGCCCTGGCTGACAGGGGAGGATACCGCAAACAGTTGCTCTTTATGTTTACGGCTATCTGCGTTGTGGGAACAGCCTGCCTTTATGACATCCTGCCGGGTCAGGTGCTAAAGGCCCTGATGGTATTTGTCGTGGCCAATATCGCTTTTGAGATGTGCGGCGTGTTTTACAACGCCTTTCTCGTCGATATCGCTCCCTCAGACCGTATTGGCAGAATATCCGGCTACGGCTGGTCCCTGGGATATGTAGGCGGCCTGGTTGCCATGGCGCTTGCCATGATAGGCTTTGTAAGCCCCGAAACACCCTGGTTCGGCCTGACCAGCGAGGCGGGGCAGAACATCAGGGCAACCAACCTTCTGGTGGCAGTGTGGTTTGGAGTGTTCAGTATCCCAATGTTTCTCTGGGTGCGGGAGAAACCGAAGGCGAAGCCGCCGGGGCTGCGTAGAGTATTCTCCGAAGCCGGGCAGCAACTGGTTGCCACTATCGGGCACATCAGGCAGTTCCGTGAGGTTGCCAAGTTCCTGCTGGCCCGGATGATCTATAATGATGCCTTGGTAACGATCTTTGCCTTTGGCGGGATTTACGCCGCCGGCACATTTGGCTTCACTTTTCAGGAAATAATGATCTTCGGTATCGTACTGAATGTGGCGGCCGGCGCTGGAGCCTACGTCATGGGCTTTATCGACGACCGTCTGGGTGGCAAAACAACCATACAGATCAGTAACGCGGGATTGTTGCTGGTCACAATCCTGGCAGCGGTAGCCACCAGTAAGGCCATGTTCTGGGTAGCGGGTGTATTTGTGGGTCTGCTGGTAGGACCGAACCAGTCAGCCAGCCGTTCGCTTATGGGGCGCTTCTCTCCGGAAGCGAAGAAAAGCCAATTCTTTGGCTTTTATGCATTTTCGGGTAAGGCCACTGCTTTTGTGGGACCGTTGCTGCTGGGTATACTCACGCAGGTGTTTGAATCCCAGCGTGCCGGTATCTGGGTAGTGGCAATCATGTTTGCCATCGGCGGTCTGCTTCTCAGGAGGGTGAATGAGAATGTGGGAATCCAAGCCGCGGCCTCCGATTAATAAAAATATATTTCCAACCGATAAGGATGACCAGAGGTCGGAGGTAAGTCCGCCTATTTGGCTCTACACATTATCTTGTAGTGCTATAATATACGGTACTATAGATTGTATATATTTTGTGAATGATACATAATAAGTCACTTTAAGTGTGATCTGTAACACACTGTAATTACTGCCAATTAAGACTTGCCCTGACTGAATTGATGATATATATTTGGTCATCTCTTGGGGGCATTAATGAAGTATTTTGGTGCACTGTTACTGACCTTGCTGGTCTTTACCATCATGGTTGGCGGTACCTACAACCAACAGGAAATAATCAACGTCTCGCTGAAACTGGAGCCAACTGCAGACGCCCAGGATGTTCTTGTAGAAAATGCCATGTGTGATTATGCGGGTATTCTAACGGTGAAACTGGACCGGGACAACAACACCCTTGATGTATCGTATGATAAAGCGCGGCTCAGTCTGGACGATCTTTGCTATATAGTCAGTACCCTGGGATTCCGGACTCAGCCACTCGAACATACGAAGGCCTCCATGTAGCCTGCTGAATCTGGAGCAAGCATGCAAACGCCCGGGGATACCGGGCGTTTTTTATTGATAGCAAAAAGCCTCCCTTTAATGAAGGCCGGCGGGACAAGCGAGACGTCCCGACTACCTGATCGCTCATCACAGGTAGCTGAGAATTAGATACTCGATACTTGATGCTGGATATTGGATGTTCCATAGGCGATGTTTATCCCGCTCGGTTCTTAAGAGCGCCCTTTAGGGCGGTTTATTAGATTAAGCGAGGTGGTTTACCGCTTCGCGCCAGGGGGCGTGTCCATTGGCGAATCCGAATGCGAATCCATCCGCGAATCCATGAATGAATTCGCTGAATCGAAACAAGCCGGCTAAAGCCGCCTGTTGAAGATTAGCATACCAGCCAGCAGCGGTTAAAGCGTCTTATCATGCAACAGTCCTCTTGTAGGGGCGTCCGGCGGGACGCCCTCTTTTACAGGAGTACTTTAACCGCCGGAGGCGGGACTTGGTTTAGTGGGTGGCTTATCGCCGCGCAGGAGGGAGCGAACCTATCTGCAAACCTATCCGCGAATCCATGAATGAATTCGCTGAATCGAAAAAAGACGGCTAAAGCCGCCTGTTGAAGATTAGCATACCAGCCAGCCGCGGCTGAAGCGTCTTATCATGCCACGGCCCTCATGTAGGGGCGTCCTGCGGGACGCCCTCTTTTGCTCGCTGATAGGAAAGCCTGTGCTGAGCTTGCCGAAGCGTGCCCGGGGCCACCGCCGTTGGCGGGACAAGCGAGACTTCCCGACGTTCGTTATGCTCAGTCGGGATAAACTTCTCGTCTCGCCAATTGCGAAGCGTGCCCGGGGCGAGACTTCCCGACATTCGCTATGCTCAGTCGGGATAAACTTCTCGTCTCGCCAATTGTGAAGGTGCCCGGGGCGAGACTTCCCGACATTCGCTATGCTCAGTCGGGATAAACTTCTCGTCTCGCCAATTGCGAAGGTGCCCGGGGCGAGACT
>DAOWIJ010000157.1 GCA_030640955.1 Fidelibacterota bacterium | reverse complement strand
AGACAGGTCCCTATATAGTCGACTTTCTTTCTCATGAAACCAAGCTGGTGATCGAGTTGGACGGAAGTCAGCATGGACTTTCAGAGCAACGTTGCAAAGACCGGGAACGTGATGGATTCATTGAGCAGCAGGGTTTCAAAGTAGTTCGATTCTGGAATCGTGATGCGATAAAGAATACGGATGCTTGTCTAAGAATGATTGGAGAATATATCAATCAGGGAGATTAAATGGCCAATGCCGCCCCATGAATTGTAGGAAATTGAAATGAACGATCAAGATATTGCCATCCGCGAACGCAAAAAATACGCCTGTGAGTGCGATATTACGGGGGAACTCCAGCGGTACGGGCGGCCCATGCACATGGGTGCCTGTCCAATTGAGCCCCCACGTGCCGCAACCGGTACCAGCAAAACCGCTCTGACCTGGGATGCCGAAGCCGCCAAACGCATGCTGCACAACAATGTTGATCCCGCCAACGCCATCGACTGGCAGCAGCTCATCGTATATGGCGGTACCGGCCGGGCTGCCCGCAACTGGCACGAGTTCCACAAAATTACCGCCGCCCTGGATAATCTGGCGCCCGATGAGACCCTCTGCGTGCAATCCGGGCGGGCCGTATATATCGCCCGAACCCATCCCCACGCGCCTCGAGTACTAATCGCTAATTCCAACCTGGTGCCGCGCTGGGCCACTCAGGAGCATTTTAACGAACTGGATCGGGCCGGGCATATCATGTACGGCCAGATGACTGCCGGGTCGTGGATCTATATCGGCACCCAGGGCATTTTGCAGGGCACCTATCAAACCTATCTGGCGGCAGCGGAAAAACATTACGGCGTACCCTCCCTTAAGGGCAAGCTGGTGCTGACCTCCGGTTTGGGCGGTATGAGCGGCGCCCAGCCTCTGGCCGTTACCATGAATGAAGGTGTAATTATCGACGTAGAGGTGCGACCAGAGCGTGTTGAGCGCAAGGTGGCGGAAGGCTACCTTGACCGCCTGACCGCATCGTTGACGGAGGCCCTTGAGTGGGCTAACGAGGCTGCCGGCAAGGGCGAACCGCTGTCAATCGGCCTGGTGGGTAACGCCGCGGAAGTCTATCCAGCCATGCTGGCCCAGGGGACTATCCCCGACCTGGTATCCGACCAGACACCGGCCCACGATCTGGGCGCCTATGTGCCCATCGGTGACCTGGACGAACTGGACCGGCTGCGCGCCACCGATATGGCTGAATACCACCGGCGGTCATTATCGTCCATAGCAGACCACGTTGAGGCGATCCTGGAGATGCAGCGTCAAGGCGCTGTCGCCTTTGACTACGGCAATAATCTGCGCGCCCAGGCCGAGATTGCCGGAGTGCATGTCCGTGATGCTGACGGCAGCTATAAGTATCCCGGTTTTGTGCCCGCTTATGTCAGGCCCCTGTTTTCCCGGGGCATGGGACCGTTCCGCTGGGCGGCCCTTTCCGGTGATCCTCGGGACATCCACACTATCGATTCCGAACTGATCCGTCTGTTCCCGGAAAATGAAGGCCTCAAGCGCTGGATCAGGCTGGCCTCTGAAAAGGTGCCTTTCCTGGGGCTGCCCACCCGCATCTGCTGGCTGGGCTACGGTGATCGGGCCCGATTCGGTGAGGTGATCAACGGCCTGATTGCCGACGGTAAGGTTTCAGCGCCCATCGTCATCGGCCGGGACCACCTAGACACCGGCTCGGTAGCCTCACCTGATCGTGAAACTGAGGGTATGCTGGACGGTACCGACGCCATAGCCGACTGGCCCCTGCTCAACTTCGCGCTGAACACGGCTTCGGGGGCATCATGGGTGTCTTTCCATCACGGCGGTGGTGTTGGCATCGGCAACGCCCTGCACGCCGGCATGGTGATCGTGGCTGATGGCACACCCGAGCGGGCCGAGCGCCTTGACCGCGTACTCACCGTCGATCCCGGTATCGGCGTGGCCCGGCACGCGCTGTCCGGGTACGATATCGCCAGGCAGACGGTTCATAAGAAAAAAATCATACTGCCGTAAGGACCGCTAATGCCAAACGCCGACCTACTGATAATAAACGCCGCCGAACTGGTTACCTGTGCCGGGTTTTCCCACAGTCCCGCCCGTGGCGCCGATCAGGGACGGCTGGGAATTATTGAAGCAGGGGCGGTAGCAGTGGCAGATGGCAGGATACTGGAGGTGGGTGCAACCGCTGACCTTCTAACAAGGCATAATCTGCCTACTGATCAGGTTTTAGATGCCCATGGCGGTGTGATTCTGCCCGGTTTTGTGGATGCCCACACCCACCTGGTGTTCGCCGGGGACCGCTCAGCGGAATGGGAGTCCCGCATGCAGGGCAAGCCCTACCTGGAGATCCTGCGGGAAGGCGGCGGGATTCAGAGCACCGTTGAGGCCACCCGTGCCGCCAGTCAGGACGATCTTCTGGCCAACGCCCGTAAATGGATGCGCCGCTGCCTGGCAGGCGGCACTACCACCGTAGAGATCAAGAGCGGCTACGGCCTGAACCGTGACGACGAGCTGAAAATGCTGGAGGTGGCTCGCCAGCTGGGCGCGGAGGGGCCAATCGCGGTGGTGGCTACCTACCTCGGTGCTCACGTGGTGCCTTCAGATTACAAGGACCGCCGCAGCGAGTACCTTGATCTGGTTGAGTCTACGGCCCGGGAGGTGGCCCAACGGAACCTCGCGCGGTTCTTTGACGTGTTCTGCGAGGAAGAAGCCTTCACGCTGGCCGAGACTGAGCGCCTGCTGGGATTTGCCCAGGACCTGGGCTTCGGCCTGAAGCTGCACGCCGAACAGTTTACCGCTTTCGGGGCCGCTGGATTGGCTGCACAAATGGGGGCCACGTCCGTGGACCACCTGGAGCGCCTGGATGATGAGGGCCTGGCGGCCCTGAAGAAAAGTGTCGCCCTGAGCTCGACGAAGGGGACTGTGGCCGTGCTGCTGCCGGCGGTTGCCTTTCATCTCGGCCTGGATCGCAATCCTCCGGCCCGCAGACTGATCGAATCCGGCGTACCAGTGGCCCTGGCCACCGATCTGAACCCCGGCTCGGCATTCACGCCCTCAATGCCCATGGTGATCACCCTGGCTACCCGTCGATTGGGCCTGACCACTGCCGAATCCATTATGGCTGCCACCATCAACGGGGCGCACGCTGTAGGCCTGGGGGCTGAGACCGGCAGCATCGAGCCGGGCAAACGCGCTGACCTGATTGTCTGTGATATTCCCCATCACAAATGGCTGGGCTATGCCTTCGGGTGGAACCCGGCACGGACAGTGATCGTTGGAGGCGCCGTAATAATCCCTGAACGGTTGCCGGGACCGGGCCTGGATTGATATTGCGAATTTTGCCCGTTCATGTTATTGAGAATTCTAAGGTACCTGGACTTTTGATCCATGAGGTTTGATCACAATGGTTATCCATTGCTTTAAGCATATCCGAGGATTACATTGCGCCAATCTTGCGAGCAGGATTTCAAAATATCACTTTCACGGATTATCCAACTTTTCTTCATAAATAGTAGTTCGATAGTAAGAAAGAGTAAGGAATGCGCATGTCGGATACAATTCTCGATCGCTGGGACATTACTGCTGAGGAACTGACACAAGTCATTGATCAAAACCCGAGCCTCCGCGGAATGGTCCTTGGATACCTGGCGGAGTTAAAGCTGGAAAAACTCTGGCTATCCGGTGATGACATCTCCGAAGTCACAAAGCATGACGACCATGACCGCAAGAAGAAGGGCGACAGGATCGTTCTTTATAAAGGCCACCAGTTTATATTCGAGTCGAAGTCCTTACAGACTGCTATGATCAGGAGGACGGACAAAGGTTGGGTGGGAAAGGCCCAAGTTGATGCGAGTGACCGCCGGGAGATAGTTCTGCCAAACAGAAGCAAAGTTACAACTACCTGCCTACTAAAGGGCGAATTCGATATTCTGGCTGTGAATGTTTTTGCCTTTGAGAACAAGTGGCGGTTCGTCTTTGTGAAGAACGGGGATCTTCCGACCTCCAAGTACAAGAAATACACCGAATATCAACGAAAGCACTTGCTGGCAACGTTGGTAGAAGTGCATTGGCCCCCGGAGCCCCCGTTTTTTGAAGAGCCCTTTACACTTATGAACGAGATCATTCAGAATCGCATTTGAGAGGCCTTTTTCCCTTTAGGGATTTTGACGAACACAAGAAAGTAGGAATGGTTCTTTCTGGCATGAACTTGTTTCAGCAATCTGCTTACACCAGGTCTGTTTGGGCGAACCACAATAAATAAGTCCTTGCAGAAGAAACCTATTCTGGCATATGCGTTGATCACCTCTACATGAGTGAGGTTTTGACGATTTGCGCTTACTTCATCCTGGCATTTGACAATGAGTACGCCATGATCTCTAAGGACGCGGTGAGACTCGCGCCCACCTTCCTCGTAGAGTTGAAGCACAGCTGCGTGCCATTTCCGGGTATTACTCTTTGGAGCCTCATCGCCGTTCGAATAGTGGTCGCGGAAGGCATTGTGCGTCCCGGCACCGGCTTTGGTCGTATTCCCCTTTCGAAAGAAGCCTTCCATGTAAGGCGGATCGAAGACAACACAATCAAAGGACCCATCTTCATATGGCAAAGATCGGCAGTCAATTTCGTCGGCGATGTCGGATGGATGAAGGTCGTAGGTATCAATATTGACATTTCGCCAGAATACGCCCTTGCCGTATGTTACATCGGCGATCTTGGCCCCGGTCGTGACATGCAGGCGCAGCACATAGGGGAACACGTCCGCGTTCGTGCCGACATGAGCCGACACGACGAGGTCTGTTGTGGCAACTCCATCTGGGTTTTTCCGTCCCGAGGGTGTCCTGCGTTTCGGATCAGGCAGGAGGTCAAGTTGCTTCAGGGCCATGTGTCAACCACCTTCCCAAAACTGGCTTTCGAGGAGATCTCTTATGACGTCCGCCATCTTTGCCCCTCTCCTGGCACAATCCACCTTTATGGCCGTATGGAGCTCTGCTGGAACATCGATTGTAAGCCGCTTCATTTGGGCTTTCGGTTTGAACTCGGCCGGGTGTTCGCGGACTT
The DNA here is from genome assembly GCA_030640955.1 of Fidelibacterota bacterium. Lineage (GTDB taxonomy): Bacteria > Fidelibacterota > Marinisomatia > SCGC-AAA003-L08 > TS1B11 > DAOWIJ01. The sequence continues at coordinate 7,550 of DAOWIJ010000157.1, read as the reverse complement.
CGGACACTCGCTCGCTTTTCTTCTTGCTGTATTTCATGATATCCGATTTTACGACGTTTCCCGATTCTTGTCAAGGGGAATTTCATTGAACAACCGTTTGCAGCGGAAGGCGCTAGCGCGCCGCCGCTGAACGGCAAGGCCGTTATGCAGCTCGTTTTTGTTACTGGAATTCCTCTTGCCATTTATACGCCATTGGCGTATATTCCCTGAGGAATTGAAATGAAAACGGATAATTTTGATAACCTGGTCAACAGTATCAAGGAAGCCGGCAAAATCCGACGTGGTGAGATGGCGCCCAGTCGTACTTTCAAGTTCGAACCCGCGGATATCAAAGCGATACGTGAAAAGTTGAGCATGAGTCAGTCAGAATTCGCTTTGATGATCGGTGTCAGTGTTGCGACCCTGCAGAACTGGGAACAAGGCCGTCGTACACCGGAAGGTCCTGCGAGGGCTCTTCTTAAGATTGCGGCAGAGGATCCTGAGGCCGTATTACACGCGCTTAGCGGTTGAATCCTGAAAGACCACTGCCCAGTCACAAGTGGCTGGGCTACGCCTTCGGGTGGAACCCGGTACAGACGGTGATCGTTGGAGGCGCCGTCATCATCCCTGATAACTAACGCAATTATTCACCCTACACATCAGGCTGGAACCATGTATACCATAACTACCATCGATGACTTTTTAGGACACAAAGCACTGGCTTTTGCAGGGGCCTCCCGGAGTGGCCGGAAGTTCGTCAACACCGTTTACCGCGACCTGAAGAAAAAGGGTTACCAGCTTCATCCTGTTCATCCCCAGGCCCAAACCGTGGAAGGCGATCCCTGCTACCATAGTATTGCCGAGCTGCCGCCTCAGATTGGGGGCCTGTTTATCTGCGTAGCGCCTGACGAGACCGGGCAGCTGGTCCGGCAGGCCCACGAGGCCGGCATACGGCACATCTGGCTGCAGCAGGGGGCGGCCTCTGAGGATGCCATCCGTTTTTGCGATGAAAACAGCATTTCACTGATTCACGGCGAGTGTATACTCATGTTCGCCGAGCCCGCCCACTGGCTGCACCGCACCCACCGCTGGTGCTGGAAACTGTTGGGCAAACTGCCGGAGTAGCGACTCTCCACATTAACCCACGTTAACCATGTCCTCATAGGTTAACTTATGTTAACTTACGAGCGTTAGATTAACACCCTCTATTTCAGGTATACACCATGGCCACCGAAAAATACCTCACGATCCCCGAGCTGGCAAAACTGCTTGGAGTCAGTCGCATCGCCGTTTACAGGCGAGTTAAAAAGGGGCAGATCCCCGCCACCAAGATCGGCCGGACTTACGCGATTACGGACCGGACCATCTCAACTATCCTCGGCAAGCGGGTTTCCGACAAGGGAAAGGCGCAGATCGAAGGCGCCGTCCGCCGGACGGTGCGTGAGTATGGAGAGGTTTTGAAGCGGCTGGCCAGGGAAGGATGAAGATCATTACCCTGGCGGATGTGGAGTACATCGCCTTCAGGCTTGCCAGGGAAAATCTTTCATTCGACGAACCCATACCCGATTTCACTACCCGATTCCCCCATGTGCTTGAAAGCTGCATTATAACCCCGTTTCAGAAATTTTCCGGCAAGACTTTGTACCCTTCTCTCGCCGCCAAGGCTGCTATGCTCTTCTATCTGATGATCAAGAACCACCCATTTCAGAATGGCAATAAACGGATTGCCATCACCACACTGCTCACATTTCTGCATAGTAACGGCAAATGGCTCCAGGCCGACACCCAGGAACTATACAATGTCACCATGTGGGTCGCTCAAAGCCCGTCGGCGTTCAAAGAGCAGGTCGTTGCGGCTGTTCTGCAGTTCATCCGGGATCATCTGGTAGACGCAGATTAGTCTCCACAATCACTTAGTTTTTTCTGGACTAAACTGCGCCCCATCTCGGGAGGAACCGCAGCATGCTGAGATTTGTAGCCTGGTTGTTTTGCATGGCCTCACATCTGGGCTTTCACGGCCTCGCTTTCCGGCAGCCCCCGCTTAAACCTCAATATCCCCAGCAGGCGCCAGATGGCAAATATCACCACCAGATAGCCCACCAGTATGCCCAGGGTGATCCAGTAGCCTCTCAGGGCGTTATCCCAGATGTTCATGGGCAGGTTGAGCACCACCAGCAGGGGGAAGCCCAGCAGCAGGGCCACGCCGCTGCCATAGACCAGGTCTTCGGCTACGGGGGTGTCGAACTCGGGATCGGTGACCCGCACCAGCACCAGGCCCGAGTTGAGCGTGCCGGTCATCTCGCCAAACATGCCGATGAAACGCTCGAAGTGGTAATTCTCGTAGGCCCGGTACATGAGCCAGCGGCACAGGATATAGGTGAGAATGCCCGCCACCAGCGACATGATCAGGATAGGCAGCCAGTAGACCCAGACGATGGCGATGCTGATGGCTGCGATGGAAGCGGCCACCAGGTAGTCCATGAACAGGCCGGCGCTGCGGGTCATGAGGCCGCGGTCGATAACGTGGCTGTGGCCGGTGCGGTCCAGCACCTTGCGCACGGCCAGGGACAGCAGGTTGGCGATCAGGAAGTGAAATGACCATAGTGTGGGGGTGAACTTCTCCAGGCCGCCGGCCACCATCAGTTTGGACAGCCCCAGGGCTACCACCCAGGTTACCAGGTAGAGTGCGCCGATGAGGCCCATCTGGAAGGCCATGGGCTCCATGGCCTCGGAGGCGATGGTCAGTTTACCGGCCGACTTCAGGGGTGGCTCCTTGTGAATACCCCGCAGCACCTCATCGCTGATATGATCCATGCCTTTGACCAGATTGGTCTCATGGCGCCGGATGCCCCGCCTGATCAGGGGAATGCCGGTAAAATAGGCGATCAGAAAACCGATGGCAGCGAACGTGAGCCCTACTGCTCCGCCGCCCTCAAAGCCGAAGTGCTCCCAGCTGTGACCCATGGTATAGGCCAGCCCGGGGCCCATGCCGAAGCCCAGCGGCACCAGCAGACCAATGGCGGGGAACAGGTCGGGCATAATCGTATAGACCAGTATTAAAGCAACCAGAAGTCCCACTATGCCCTGTATCAGATAGCTGGATATGAAGGTGAAGCCGGTGCTGATGGGGCCGGTGCCCCAGTGGGTCTTTTCCTGCCGCAGCCCAATGGCAATGAACACCAGGGCCAAAAGATGGTAAACGTAGATGCCCAGGCGGTCCATGGCCACGTTATTCAGCCCCAACAGCTGGGGACCGATGATCAGACCAATGAATCCTGCGATGATGTTGTTGGGCACCAGAAAGCGTTGGAAGAACCCTACATATCTGCGGAAGACGGCCCCTACAATCAGCAACAGGCTCAGCCAGGCCAGGTCGATCACCACGTCCTTCAGATTGACTGACAAGTCCCACGGTGTTGTCATGATTTATCTCCCTGTTAGTTGGCTTAATCGGGTGGCAGAACAGGTATGCCCTTGCTGGGATTATTTTCCCGGCTATACAGCATTTTACCCAGGACCGGCAACATACAGCGCAGATAGTACTCCCACTGCAGGGCGCTGCCGGTCTCAAAGTTGAGCTGATACAAGCCCTGCTCTACGCGTACCTGCAGTTTATACTTCTTCTCAATTGAGATGGTTTGAATTTCGTTAAAAGGTATGTTGAAGGGATTCCCTTTGCTGCCTGTTGGCAGCAACGCCAGTTTATCGGCCCGCAACAGGCAATCGAAGCGACCCAATTTTTTCTGGGCCGGGAATTCCTCCTCGAAATAGACCAGCAGATCACGGGCCAGCAAGTATGCTTCTCCGAACTGCTCCCACTTCCGCAGCTTCCGCGGCATGGCACATATTTTATGGTAAGCGGCAGTAGATGAGATCGAATCTCCCGTAGCTATATTGGTGAGATATGAATCGCCACCTACTTTCCAGGAGGTCCCGCAACTGTCGCAGTGCAGGTAGCGTCCCCGGCTGGTGCGCAGTTGCTGGTCATCGGCACAATCAGGGCAGCGGAAAATCAGTTTGGTTATACCGTCGGCTGGCCGGAAGCCATTTGTTGCTGTAGCTGGGTATTCGGGCATATCCTGGTCGGGAGTCCAGAGCACAGCTTCGTCCACCCGGCGGGCGACCTCCTCATCCGTCATACCCGGCTCGAATATGAACGGCTGTTTGAATTCTACCGTGACCTGGATGCGCCGGGGCCAATGGGCCCACCGGGGCCAGGCCTTATAGCCATTATGGACAATGAATGGATGCACGGGAACGCCCAGCCTGCGAAACAGCTTGCCGGTGGAAGCCACCGTGGGCCTGGTGATACCATCCCAGTTGCGTTCACCCTCGGGCATAATGACAAACATACGGTTATCTTTGATCAGACGCAGAATTTGCCGGACCGGCGTAGACTGGGGCTGGTACTTGCGGGTTTTTACAGACCCGACATTACGCAATGCCCAGGTTACCAATCCGCCACGGAAATACTCTTCGGTAATTATACCGGCGGTGGGCTCGTCATGCATCCAGAGATTAGCCATGAAGGCATCATAGGTATGGGCGTGGTATCCGATTACGAAACAGGGGCCGGTGACCGGCATATTTTCCCGGCCCACGATGCGCGGCTTGAAGAATAGCCTGAAAAAGGGGGCCAGTACGAGCCTCAGGAGCCTGAAAGCGAGACGACTAAAAGTACGCGGCTGACGCTTATGGAATATAGTAGCCCTCCTGTTACTACGGGTCGTTGGATTCCACGCTGGTGAGCGGTTGGCCGTTGCTATCGATACTGCCGGCGGCAACTTCCTGAATATTTACTGGTCGAATATACTCATTAATTGCCGCATTTACATTATCGTGAGTGACCGCCATAACATCCTCCACAAAGCCATCCAGATAGTCCAGGTCCCGGCCCCTTTCAATCATGTCCAGCAAGGTAGCGGCCATGCCCCGGGTATTCGCCAGGCCAACCTTGTAACTGCCCACCAATGTAGTTTTCTTGGCTTCCAACTCCTCGATTGTGACGCCCTTATCAAACCAGTGGTTGATCTGTTCCATGGTTGCCTGGTGACCCTGCTTAAGCATTCCGGGAGCGAATGATCCGTATACGACCCAGTAACCATCCTTGCCATCCCCCGCCCCGGCAATGCCCGATCCAATACTGTAGGTGAGTCCCTGTTCATCACGCACGGTGGCCATTAGCCGGGCAGCGAAATTGCCGCCCAGAATATAGGACCCCAAATAGAGCGGCAGGTAATCCTGATGTTCCCGGTCAATGCCCACGGCCAGACCAAGATAAAGATCAACACTGGTTTTATCGGGTACGGTTACAACCTCGCTCCCGCCTGGCTGATCCACGGAAGCCCGGCAACTGGATAGCGATGGTGGCGAGACGCTGATAACCGGCCAATCCTTAAAGTGCTTTTTGAGCTCTTCTGAAAGCAGCTGGTGGTCGATTTCTCCCGTCGCTACAACCTGCATGCCGCCCAGTCCATAATGGCGCCGGTGAAAATCTTTCAAATGATCGACGGTCAATTTTTCAAGATCTGCGATCTGCTGATCTATGGATGGAATGTAGTTGGGATGCTCGGAGGAATATACCAATTGACTGAACCTGATGCGCGCCTGCTCGCCGGTGTCCTCCTTCTGGCGCAACAGACCGCCGATGGCACGTTTTTTCAGGGACACCAGGTCTTCTTCATGAAAGGCCGGTTCCCGCAGCTGTTCAGCCAGTATTTCCACCATCAGCGGTACGTCTGCTTTCAGGCAACGGCCGGCAAAGTTGATTCGGTAGTCGGTGGAACTGAATCCCAGCCTGGCGCCCACCGATTCTAGTGCGTCACTGATGGCGAATTTGTCGCGCTTTAGCGTGCCTTTATCAAGCATGGATGCGGTGATATCGGCTACCGCCTTTTGCCCGCTGGGGCTAAATATATTACCGCCCGGAAAACTCCCGGTGATGCTCACTACCTCCGGCACTTCCATCGGCATGGTTACCAGCCGTAAACCGGATACCGCGATTTCATCGGTAGCGCGCACTGCCAGATTTGACGACCCAACGGCCAAATCCTGATCGGCGGCCACGGGACCCTGCGGTGGTTGGGCCTGAGAACCGCGGTAGAAGGCCGGTTTGGAGCCGGCATTAACAGCTTGAGACGCAGGTTGAGCTTCGGCACTTCCGGCCAGCTTATTTCGCGGTTCAAACCAGCCCGTGGTGCTTTTGTCTTCCACCAGATAGGCTTGGGCTGCGCTGCGCACATCGGCGGCTGATACGGCGTTCAACTTTTCAACATAGGTGGTATAGTACGTCCAATCACCCAGGGAAATGGCCTCGTTCAGCGCTGCTGCGATGGAAAATGAACCGTCCCGGCTGTAGGCGGTCTCGGCCCGGACCATTGCCTTGGTTCGTCTAATTTCATCATCGGTAATGCCGTTTTCCTGAATCGACCGAAGTTCCTCCAGTAGTATATTTTCCACCTGCTGATGTTCGACTTCCGGCGCCAGCATGGCATAGATCATAAAGAGGCCATTATCCCTGAAGGGGTGCGCCCAGACCGACACATTGGTGGCCAGGCCCCTGTCGATTAGGGATTGGTAGTAACGGCTGTTTTTGCCGGTCCCTAAGATGCCGCCCAGGATCGCCAGGGCATAGTTGTCCGCATGCAGTCCGGCAGGCGACTTGAATGCCAGGCCGATAATGCCCGTTTCACCGGATCGCCGGATAACAAAGCGACGCGGACCCTCCTGCTCCGGCTCAGCCGTATACATTTCCGGAATGGGGTGTGGCGCTTTACTATAGGCGCCAAAATACCGGTCGAGTAGATCGAGTGTTTTTTCAGTGTCAAAATCACCGATCACCGTGGCGGTGGCGTTATTGGGCCAATAATAGGTCTCGTAGAACTGACGGAGCCGTTGCGTTGAGACGCCTTCAATATCCGAGCGCCATCCAATGGTAGAGTGGTGATAGGGATGGGCCTGGTAAGCCGTGGCCCACATATGCTTGTCAAGGTTATCCCAGGGATCGTTTTCCCCCCGCTCAAATTCATTGCGCACCACCGTCATCTCTGGTTGACGGTCATTATCGTCCAGGAAGGCCCGGTGCATGCGGTCGGCCTCGATGGCGATGGCGGTTTCCAGGTGCTCACTGGGCAGCATCTCGAAATAGTTGGTCCGGTCCAGCCAGGTGGAGGCATTAATACGGGCCCCGACATTCTGAAGTTCGGTCCAGATGGTATTGCCCTTCTGTTTATTAAAATTATCGGAACCCTTAAACATAAGATGCTCGAGCAGGTGGGTTGCGCCGGTGTAGCCGATGGCCTCGTTCCGTGAGCCCACCAGATAGGTTACCATGAAGGTTGCCACCGGCGAGGAATGATCCTCCTTGAGCAATACCGTCAAGCCGTTCCCCTTATGGCGGAACTCAGTAATTCCTCCGGAAGCTCTGATTTTCTCAAATTTTGACATTGTTACCTTTATTTCATGAGCAGACAAACGGTATAATTTTGGCACATCAGGTGCGGTTTTAGCAATAATTTCAATATCCCGTAGATCTGCCGGGCTGGAACTTATGTCATTTAAAGGTTTAGATT
>DAOWIJ010000055.1 GCA_030640955.1 Fidelibacterota bacterium | reverse complement strand
CATGGCAACTGGCAGAACCGCTGGAAAATATCGATAGGACCGAATAAAACAATCCGCTGGACGGTTAAATCATCCACTGGTATTAAAGATCTGGATAGTGAGACCACAGTAGCCACGGGCACTTGGTATCACGTAGTGGGTATTTACGACGGCACCAATTTTGACCTTTATGTGGATGGGGCCATAGATACCCATTCCACCTTTTCGGGATCAATTTTGACAACCACCATCGATTTGATGATCGGACAGGAGCTGCCAATCAGCGGCGGACACCATTTTAAGGGCGTGCTGGATGATATCCGCATCTACAACTATGCCTTAACAGCCACTGACGTTCTCCACTTATACGACGAGACTGTTGCTATCGATGACGACGAGCAATCATTGCCAACTCATTTTGCCCTGTCTCAAAACTACCCGAATCCATTTAACCCGCAGACCACGATCCGGTATCAGATCAAAACGCCGGGCGATGTAATACTGGAGATATTCGATTTAAGAGGGCGAAAAGTGGACAGCTTAGTCAACGAATATCAACAGGCCGGTTATTATGATGTTGTCTGGGATGCCCAAAACACCAGTTCCGGGATTTATTTTGTGCGGCTTCAGGCGGGTGGCTTTGTTGATATTAAAAAATGTATCAAGTTGAAGTAATGAATTGAAATGTTCACCGGTCTGATAATTAAGGAAAGCCTGAAACCCGATGCGATGCTTGGGGAAATGGGCTTAAAGATTGTAAGAACGGAAAAGTGGAATGTTGGTGAGCGGGCGGCTGATTTTCAGCCTGGTATCTGGCATGCTTTATTCGTAGAAGGTGATGAAGGAAAGATCAATTCGATAGCCTACAAACTATCACTCCATATATCACCGCAATGGTATGCGAATATGTCAAACGCCGGAACGGAATACGTCATTTTTCATGGGAAGGTCTTTAAGCATCGAAAAGGAGACAGAACAGACGCAGCTGCAGCAGTCAAATATGGGAGATCCGTTGGCATTCCCGAGCATCAGTTGGACTGGATACGATGATGCAAGCGCGAATCAGTTTTTACTATCCGGTGGCCAATAGCATCGACCACAGCCGGGATTATTGGACTCGTGATACTTCCCACGTGATGGAATGGAGTTTAAGTTTGGGAGGTCGACCGGAAAAAATGATCGGACGTGAGCCGTCCCGCTTTGAATATGCACCCTACGCTGTGACGTTCACAGAAACCAATGCCGAATATTCCCTGACGGCTGATTACCGCTTCTGCAATGAGCAGCCGGCTTACTACGAAGTAATAAATACAAACAGGGACTATATAAGAATACCTGTTATCCATACTGGCGAATTGGATAAATTAAGGCTAGCCCTGCCCCCGGAAGCTGGACCGGGGACAGAAACATTGCTCCTTGTAGATCAGGTTTCACTCCCATTCACTGCCAAGGCTGGTATTGAATAAGCGTGATGATTCTGAAAAATCCAATTTCAAAACGTGGTCCATCAATGAAGTCGCTCTATACTGCTCGCGTAATGAGGCCCGCTTTCAGAGTATTGCTGTGCGCGGGGTGTCTAATCCTGGCAGGTTGCCGATCTGCATCCCAGGCAAACCATCTGACCTACTGGTGTGCGACCAACACTTTTGAGATTGAGTTTGCCCGCCAGATCGTTGCCGAGTGGAATCAGGATACAACTCATTTCCCTGTCCGTTTCCAGCCCGTTCCGTCCGGGCAATCCACCGAAGAAGTAATTTTGGCCGCCATTGTAGGCAAAACCACACCGGATGTATACTCCAACATTTGGCCCGGCGTCGTCGAGCAGTACCGGGAAGCCGGCGCCATTCTGTCCCTTAATCAATTTCGCGACTTCGATTCTGTTTTGACGGCACGGCTCCCTTCTGAGTTGATCGAGGGATTTCGCTCGCCAGACAGTCAATTCTACCATTTCCCGTGGAAGGGGAATCCCCTGATGATGTTTTATAACAAGGGGCTTCTTGAGGATGCCGGTATCGAAAAGATCCCCACGACATTCGAAGAGTTTATGGCCATCGCACCGCGCGTGGTGATCGACCGGGATGGTGACAATCACCCGGACCAATGGCTCTTGGACGTGCATATCATTCCTGAGTGGTGGCAGCGTTTCTTTGACTTCTATGCCTTCAGCATCGCCAGCACAAAGGGAAAAACCTTGATCACAGATGGAAAGGCAAACCTGGATCGGCCGGAATCCTACCAGGTGATGAATTTCTTCCGTTGGAACTTCATACACGGGTATTTCCCCCGTTCCATTTTTCAGGAAGATATTTTCCTGAAAGGGCAGCTTGCTTTCCATGTCACGGGGCCTTGGATGATCTCATATGTTGAAAGGTACAAACAGCCAAATTTCGAATATGGCGTCACCCCCCTGCTTCTCCCTGAGGGAATGGAAGGCCCCGTATACACCTATGGTAATCATAAAAGCATTGTTATCTTTTCGACGACGCAATACCCCCGGGAGGCCTGGGAATTTGTCAAATTCATGACCAGCCGCATGAACGATCTGAGGTTTCTGGAAATAAGCAGCCAATTACCGCTGCGCAAAGACCTCACCTCGGATCCACTATACAGAGATTATTTCGCCGAGCATCCTATAGGCCAATTGTTCGCAGATCAGATTCCATACACTGTAGGTACGGATCACACGATCTATCTGCAGGAAATCTTCGATATTATCTCGCAGGAATTCGATGCTGCCTGTATCCACCAGGCGAAAACCGTGGATGAAGCAATAACATCGATGCAAAAGCGCGCGCAACAGCTACTGGACCGTGAAGCCTACGGGAAAAAAGCAGACCGTCCATGAAACGCCCGAACACAGTCGTAGCACCATACTTCCTGATCACGCCATACATTCTGCATTTCCTGCTCATTGTCGCCTTCCCGGTGGTGTTCTCGCTTATCCTTACGGTGCATCGCTGGAATCTTCTCTCACCCATGACCTGGGTTGGAGGGACCAATATCTTAACCCTGATTTCCGACCCATTATTCTGGAAATCGCTTTGGAATACCCTTCGGTTCTTGATTATTCACATCCCTTTACAGATTGCCATTGCCTTGGTCCTGGCGGAAATCCTGAATCAACAACTGCGCGCCCGGGGTTTCTTCCGGGCAGTCTTTTTTCTTCCGGTAGTGATATCGGGAGTGGTGGTCACCATCCTTTGGAAACAGCTTTATGCATCGGAGAACGGAGTCTTCAACGAAGTTCTACTGGCACTGGGAATGGGGCGTGTTGAGTGGCTTACTTCACCGCTTATTGCCATGCCGGCCATAGCTATCATGGCCACCTGGAAGAACGTGGGACTTTACGTGATTCTATTGTTAGCCGGGCTTCAGAGCATCCCCAAGCAAGTATATGAGGCGGCCACCATTGATGGAGCGAACCGCATACAGCAGTTCTTCAAAATAACGATCCCGATGCTGAATCCCGTCCTGCTGACAGTCATCATTCTATCTACCATCAACGGCTTTTCCCTGTTCATCGAACCTTACGTTATGACCGGTGGAGGACCGTTGAACAGTACGCTATCCATGAACCTGTTCATCTACAAGCAGGCCTTCTGCTTCTATAAAATGGGCTATGCTGCAACTTTGGGATTTGTATTAGCTGTCGTGGTTTTTGCCGTAGTGGCTGTACAGCGGAAATTTTTCGAGAAGGAATTCTAGTCGGTTAGGTGATGCCAAAACGACTCCTTAAATGGCTGTTTTATGGCGCGCTCCTTACTGGAGCTTTTACCTTTCTCTATCCCTTTATCTGGATGATCATGGCGACCCTGAAGCCCGAGATCGAGGTGTCAAATCTCTCATTGATACCATCCAAATTCACCCTGCAGAGCTACATCAATGTCTTCCAGCGTATCCCCATCAGTCGCGCCTTTCTCAATAGTCTCCTGGTGTCTTCCATCGTAACCGGTTCCGTCCTGGTATTCAGTTCCATTACCGGTTACGCCTTGTCCCGTCTTCAATTCCGTGGGCGGGAAGTAATTTTCGGTATCATCCTGTTCACGATGATGCTGCCTTTCCAGATCACACTCATACCCATGTACGTATTGATGGTCAAATTCGGTTGGGTGGATACGTATCAGGCACTGATCGTTCCCGGAATGATCAGCACGTTCGGCATCTTGGTCTTCCGGCAGGCTTACAAGAATATCCCTCAGGATTTGATCGACTCGGCCCGGTTGGACGGATGTTCCGAATTGCGTATCATCTTCCAGATAGTGTGGCCCCTATCTATACCAACCATGGTGACCGTCGGCATCATCACTTTCATGAACACCTGGAACGATGTACTGTGGCCTATTATCGTTATCCGTAAAACCGAGATGATGACCATGCCGCAGACCGTGGCCCTGTTCGCGGTTGGCGGACAAGCCGATGCGCAGATGGGATCGATCCTGGCCGCCGCGACACTGCTAGCCATACCCGTTGTGATCGCTTATGTCATTTTCCAGCGTCATTTCATTGACAGTATGGCAACCTCCGGACTGAAGGGGTAACCGGGACATCACAAAGGATCCGTTCAGGCTGTTCGCTCTGATAAATTCCTGAATTCGAGGCAAATTGAGAGGTTTGAAAGTGCGTCATAATCCGGCAAACTGGTCGTTATTCAAACGCTATCCTGAAAATCCAATTCTGACTGCTGCCGACTGGACCTATCCGATGAATTCGGTATTCAATGCCGCCGCGACAGTTCTGCAGGATGGCACAACATTGCTCCTATGCCGGGTGGAGGATCGACGTGGATTGTCACATCTGTGTGCAGCTCGTTCGCAGAATGGTGTAGACAGCTGGCAGATCGATCCTCAACCCACTTTCCTCCCTGATCCGGAACATTATCCCGAAGAGCTCTGGGGTATTGAAGACCCTCGCGTCACGTTCCTGCCCGAGTTGGAGAAATATGCGATTACCTATACCGCCTACTCCAGGGGTGGAACTGTCGTTTCACTGGCATTGACCAAGGATTTCCAAGAGTTCCAGCGTCTCGGGCCAGTCACGACTCCGTGGAATAAGGATGCCGCTCTCCTCCCGCACCGAATTAACGGACTGTGGGCTTTGATTCATCGACCACTCGGCCTCGATAATGGCTCCCACATCTGGATCTCATATTCCGAGGATCTGGTTCGATGGGGCAATCATAAGTTAGTTCTTATGTCGCGTCGAGGCGCGTGGTGGGATGCTCACAAAATCGGCCTGTCGTCACCCCCCATTGAAACTGAACAGGGTTGGCTTATGATCTATCACGGGGTTAAGCACACAGCTGATGGTCTGCTTTACCGCCAGGGACTCGCACTGCTCGATCTTGAAAATCCGACCACATGTCTACTGAGAGGCGATGAATGGGTCTTTTCCCCGCAGGAACATTACGAAATGGTTGGCGACGTGGGAGACGTCGTCTTCTCATGTGGTCATACAGTCGCACCTGATGGAGATACATTGAATCTATATTATGGCGGGGCTGATACCTGTATGGCCTTAGCCACCGGCAGCATCCGGGAAATGCTGGATTGGCTTAAGGAACACGGCAGTCCTCCAGTCGAGGACTTGGAATAGATGAAGCTAAAAAGGCCGTGCAGTTTCAGTAGTTAGCATTTATGGGCCCGTTGATCCGCCCGCAGTGCGATCCCAGCCTCTTGAGACCATCTTCTAATCGTACTTTGGGCGTATGATGTGAATTCCTCGACAGACATGAGAAAGCCGCTCTGGAGTGCCCGCAAGGAATCTATATGGACATCGGCCTTTGTACCGCAGAAAGCGGGAGTGCTGCTGAAGTTGGCCATCGAATAGGTTGAAAGGCATTTCTGCGGATACGGTTGGGATACGGACTTCTATTTTCATCGTACCTGCGAAGTACTTATAATCCGTTTCCTGCAAACATTGTCAAATTATTGCACACTTCTCCCCCGCCGCTGGCGGTCGTCGGTCCCGCCAGTAAAAACAAGGAATTAGCATATTTGCCAATTCCTTGTTTTGCGTTTCCTGACGAGTTTTTAACGGACCATTTTTGGCGCCAGCCTGTCAAGGATATTGAACTCGCCACTCCCCCACCATCCAATCCAGCCCTAATTTCCGGTTCAGATTTGGAGGACCAATCATGACCCCACGAGCAATTCTCGTCACCTCTGCCATAGCAATGCTGATCACCTTTAGCGCCTGTCAACGCAGCGGGCCTGCCGAGGTCCATACGGATGCCGTGCTGCAGGCCGCGCTGGAGGAGCTGATCGATGCCTTCCCAGCTGACGCCGGGGTGTACGTGCGGCACCTAGGTACGGGGCAATCTGCGTCGATCCGGGCCGATGAGATCTTCCCCACTGCCAGCATGATCAAGGTGCCCATCATGCTAGCCCTGTTCGAGAAGATCGCCGCTGGTGAGCTGGACTACAACGGCCAGCTGGAGTACCACGACAGCCTGTTCTACGCCGGGTCGGATATACTGGGATCGTTCAAGAGCGGCGAAAAGATCACCCTGAGCAAGCTGGTCATGCTTATGGAATCCTTCAGCAACAACACCGCCTCCCTGTGGTGCCAGTCCCTGGCCGGCGCCGGTACCGCCATCAATCAGTGGCTCGACGCCCACGGCTACACCCGGACCCGCATGAACTCACGTACGCCGGGCCGCCACGGCGACTGGGAGACATACGGTTGGGGCCAGACCTCTCCCCGGGAAATGGCCGAGCTGGTGGCCATGATCCACGAGGGCCGGGCAGTTAATCCCGCTGCCAGCGAGGAGATGTACCGGGTCCTGTGCCGCCCTTATTGGGATGCAGAGGCGTTGTCCCAGGTACCGCCCTGGGTACAGGCGGCCAGCAAGACCGGGGCGGTGGACAAATCGCGGTCCGAGGTGGTGCTTGTCAACGGGCCGTCGGGGGATTATGTATTCTGCGTCATCACCAAAAACCAGACCGACACCAGCTGGGGCGCTGATAATGTGGGCTTCGTCTTGCAGCGGGATGTCTCCCGCCTGCTGTGGCAATATTTCGAACCGGATCACCCCTGGGAGCCCACACCTGGTATGGAGGACTGGTCCTGATTATGTTCGCGGAACGACAAAAGCCCACTAAATGCGGGCTTTTTAATCGCCTGCTACCCGGGGATAACCCGGAGTCAGGATATATCAGATAATCCGCTGATTTATCAGCCGGCCCAGATACCGATGGTCAGCAGGATACCGGTAATCAGGTGCAGGTTGATGGTGCCCGAGTTGGCGCTCACCAGCAGCCGGTCATCGTAATGCTTGAACAGGGTGCTGATGGCCTTCACGCCCAGGTACACCGCCAATAGCGTAATCAGCGACAGCATGGGGATCATCCCCTTGACCACCATGGCTACAATCATCGAAAAAGCGCCCACAACTAGGGCCACGTAACCGTAGCGCGCCCGTGCCTTACCCAGTATCACAACCAGGTTATCCTTGCCGGTGGCCTTATCGCCGGAATAGTCTGGGAGCTGATTGATCCACAGGATGGCCGCAGTCAACAGGCCGGCAGGAACACCCACCAGCAAGGCCATAGACTCGATTGTGCCGGTCTGCACCAGGGTACTGCCGGCTACCACCAGGGGACCGAAGTTCAGGCCCACCAACAGTTCACCCAGACCCTTGCGGGCGGCCAGGCGCAGCGGCGGGGCCGTGTAGAAGAAGCTCGACAGGACCCCTATCAAACCAAGATAGAATACCGGCATGCCGGCCCTGATTATAAGCGGTATAGCGATAATGCCGCCCAGGGCTAAAGTGACCAGCGACGTTATGAGCATTCCCTTGGGCGAGATGAGGCCCATCTGAATGCTACGGCTTCCGCCACTGAAGGGAACAATATAATCGTAAGTGGCCTCGTCGGTACCACTGGTATGGTCAAAGTAGTCATTGGCCGTGTTGGCGCCGATTTGCACAAGGCAGGCGGCCAGCAACGTCATTCCCAACACTCCCAGATCGACGGGAAAGCCCAGTAATGAAGTAACCGCGCCACCCAACAGCACAGGCACAATAGTGGCCCTCAGGAAGGGGGCCCGGGTAATAACCATCCACTTGAACAGCTTGGTGGTCCACTTGATTTTGGGTTCCACGCTGGCAGGATCGACGCCTTCCAACGGCGTGGTAACACCGCAGTAGCCGATCTGCTCGTCGTCTTTGTAAGTGGGCGTTATTTTGATATGAGCCGCAATTTTTTCCTTATTCTTATTCAGAAAGACAGTGTCGCCTTCCCATTCGCCCTTTTCACTGGCTTCCTTCAACCATTGGCCTACATTACCCAGCACTATCAGCCCCGGGGAAAACAGGCTGACTCGCTGCTTCCCGATGACTTCATCGGGGCTATAGCCGAACAGGGCCTCCGCCCCATCGTTAAAGGTTTCGATCTTGCCGTCAAGATCACAGGTGACGACACTTTTGATATTTTCGCTCATGGGCTTAAGCCCTTCCCTTGGTTTTAGGGGCAAAATTTAAGGTTATTGGCAGGACCAATTATAAGTAAACTTTGTGTTAAGGTTCCATATTTGAATCTGAAATAACCAGGCCGACTGAGGTTGCATATGACGGCTCGCATAATATATCTCGGATTTACCAGGCTATTGGTCTTGATAATCCTGATTTGTCCCGCGCAGGCTGCTGGTCAAACTGCAGTATCCGATACTATTCGTGCGCTCACCTACAATATCCTCCACGGCGCTACCATGGACGGAGATTACAACCTCATGGAAATTGCACAAGTGATCAAGCAGGCCAATCCCGACCTGGTGTCGTTGCAAGAGGTGGATCGCGGTACCCGCCGGACCGGTGGGCTGGACCTGGCAGCGGAACTGGGCCACCTGACGGGGTTGCGCCCACTGTTTGGCAAAGCGGTAGACATGGATGGCGGTGACTATGGTGTGGCCATCCTGTCCCGCTTCGAAATACTTGAGACGTCCAACCACCCTTTGCCATCATCACCGAACCGGGAACAACGCACCCTGCTGATTGCCGCGGTAAGATTACCGTCCGCAGCACGAATTCTGTTCGCCGCCACTCACTTCGACCATTCCTCCCCCCCATCAGACCGCCCGGGACAGGCCGCCTTTGCCGTCAAACTGCTGGAGAAAACCACTACCCCCGTCATCCTGGCAGGCGATTTGAATGACGTGGCCGGCAGCACGCCGATGAACCTCTTCGGACCCGGTTGGCTGGATGCCGCGGCCCGTGATCCGGAACCTACCTTCCCGGCGCG
Organism: Fidelibacterota bacterium; assembly: GCA_030640955.1. GTDB lineage: Bacteria > Fidelibacterota > Marinisomatia > SCGC-AAA003-L08 > TS1B11 > DAOWIJ01. The sequence continues at coordinate 895 of DAOWIJ010000055.1, read as the reverse complement.
CACACCAGAACGCCGCATCGATTATGTGCTGGCCTATCCAGCCGGTAACTGGCGCCTGGTAAGCTGCCGGGTCATAGACAATGATACCGCCTCAGACCATTGCGCCGTACTGGCGGTATTGGTACATTTCTCCTCGCAGTAGTGCCGATCCCAATCGTCAAGATTAGGGCGTGCAATTCATATCGTCGGCGTTCTAAGTTTAATGCTGTTTCCAAGGTCATCTTACGGATTACCAGCAATAGCAACGGTTTTCTCCCAGACGGTCAGATCGCCTGGATCAGGAACCGGAAACAATGGTTTACGATGCTAAAGTCCAGCGCTGGCGCCTTCATAATAAATCACGTTGAATTCATTATCGGGATAAAACAAGTATGATCAGATCTGCCCGTTTTTTGACGGCCCTATTGGCAATTATAATAGTCAGTGGGTGCGCTACATTTGGCACTTCCGGTGGTGAAGGTCGCTGGGCCCGCGTAACCCTGCGCAAGCTCACCCTGCGTCAAAAAATCGGCCAGATGATGGTGCATCACATGAACATGCATTTCCTGAATAACGAGACGGCGCAATGGCATGAACTGGAAAAACTGTTGACTACCGATGGTATCGGTGGGGTTCATGTCTGGTATGGAGACGCTGGTACTTCGTTGACCATGATGAACCAGATGCAGAAGCTATCGAATCTTCCGATACTGTTCGATGCCGATATCGAGCGCGGCCTGGGACAACGCTATCCTGCCGGTTCACACCTGCCGCCATTAATGGCCATTGCCGCCACCAATAATCCCGCCAACGCCTATGAAGCAGGACGCATCACCGCCCTGGAAGGTCAGGCCGCGGGGATTCATTTTAACCTGGGTCCCGTGGTAGATGTTAATAACAATCCTGCCAATCCCAT